>NZ_JARVSN010000001.1:0-85606 GCF_030209165.1 Pseudomonas sp. fls2-241-R2A-110
TTGGCGCTCTTCCAAGTGACCCGCCGTCAGGGCGGAACCAATAGCCGCCGTTACCCAAAAATGGATATTTACCCCCCCCTTAAGTGAACCGCATCACGGCAAAACCTGGCTTTCTCACGTCAACGCATCCCAGCCAACACGCAGGCCACGGTGCGCTTACTTGAGCGGTTTACCGCGAGCAGTCGTTCGCGAGGTATTGAGCGCAACAGCAGCAACAATCAACGCTTTCAACGCCCCCTCATCAATCGGCTCACCTTCATGGATATCGATAGCCCGCCGGGTATTCCCTTCAAGGCTTGAATTGAACAGCCCCGCAGGGTCTTCAAGCGAGGCCCCCTTGGCAAAGGTCATTTTCACAACCTGCTTATACGTCTCGCCGGTACAGAGAATCCCGGCATGAGACCACACCGGAACGCCCCGCCACTTCCACTCCTCGACAACATCAGGGTCGGCCTGGTGGATAAGCGAGCGGACCCGAGCCAGCGTCTCACCCCGCCAGTCATTCAACTCGCTGATTCTTGCGTCTATCAACCGAGAAGCAGAATCGTCCCCTTCTCCGACCATTGCGACCTTCTTCATGTGAATGCCAACTCCTTGAGGAAGATTTTTGCCCGATTGAGAATAGTCACCACACGCCCCAGGCTTGAGAAACGCTGACTGACGGCATCCCTGCACGCCAAATCATCACACCGATTCCCTCCGCGCCCGCCTTGGTGCTAAATAGAGCGCTCAGGTTTAAGCCCAGACCCTGTCGCGTAATGCAGTGCAACGAGAACTGATATGAACACCCATTTTGAGAGAAGCGATGCCCTTGAGCCCAAGACCCGGCGCGAGGCAAACATCGACCACAACGCCCTTCAGCCAGCGGTGGTAGCAGCATGATCGAGGTCACCGAGGTTTCCATTGCCGAACTGCGCGCGGCGCTCGAATCCGGCCGGACCACGGCCGTTGAACTGGTCCAGGCCTATCTCGCCAGGATCGACGCCTACGACACCGCCCAAACGCCTACCGCACTCAACGCGGTGGTGGTTCGAAACCCCGACGCACTCAAGGAGGCGCAAGCCAGCGATGACCGTCGGGCCAAGGGCGCGACGCTCGGTCCGCTGGATGGCATTCCCTATACAGCCAAGGACAGTTATCTGGTGAAGGGGCTCACTGCCGCCTCCGGAAGTCCTGCGTTCAAAGACCTGATTGCCTACCGCGATGCGTTCACCATCGAACGGCTTCGTGCTGCCGGGGCGATTTGCCTGGGCAAGACCAATATGCCGCCGATGGCCAATGGCGGCATGCAACGCGGCGTCTACGGCCGCGCCGAGAGCCCGTACAACGCTGACTATCTGACGGCGCCGTTTGCGTCGGGCTCATCGAACGGTGCCGGCACCGCGACCGCCGCCAGTTTCGCCGCATTCGGCCTGGCCGAAGAAACCTGGTCGAGCGGACGCGGTCCGGCATCGAACAACGGTCTGTGTGCCTACACGCCGTCGCGCGGGGTGATCTCGGTGCGCGGCAATTGGCCGCTGACCCCGACGATGGACGTGGTCGTGCCGTACGCCCGAACCATGGCCGACCTGTTGGAAGTGCTCGACGTGGTGGTGGCGGATGACCCCGACACCCGTGGCGATCTGTGGCGGATGCAACCCTGGGTGCCGATCCCGAGTGTCGCCTCGGTGCGCCCCGCCTCCTATGCCGAACTGGCCGCGACCTCCGATGCACTCGCCGGCAAGCGCTTCGGCGTTCCGCGCATGTACATCAACAAGGATCTGGATGCAGGCACCAGCGAATCGCCTGGCATCGGTGGACCGACGGGGCAGAAAATCCACACCCGCCAGAGCGTGATCGATCTGTGGGAACAAGCGCGCAAGGCCCTCGAAGCCGCAGGCGCCGAAGTGATTGAAGTCGATTTCCCGCTGGTCTCCAACTGCGAGGGCGATCGTCCTGGGGCGCCGACCGTATTCACCCGTGGCCTGGTGTCCAAAGAGTTTCTGCATCATGAGCTTTGGGACCTGTCGGCCTGGGCGTTCGATGATTTCCTGCGGGCCAACGGCGATCCCAAGCTCAACCGCTTGGCCGATGTCGACGGGCCGCTGATTTTCCCGCACGACCCGGGCACTTTGCCCAACCGTGAAGACGACCTGGCGGCGGGCATGGACGAATACGTGAAGATGGCCCAACGCGGTATCACCCCGTGGGACCAGATCAGCACCGTGCCGGACGGACTTCGCGGACTTGAAGAGACGCGGCGCATCGACCTTGAAGACTGGATGGATCGGTTGAAGCTCGATGCGGTGCTGTTCCCGACGGTGGCTGATGTCGGGCCAGCGAATGCCGATGTCGATCCGCAGTCTGCCGATATCGCCTGGAGCAACGGCGTGTGGGTCGCCAACGGCAACCTCGCCATCCGTCACCTGGGCGTGCCCACGGTCACGGTGCCGATGGGCGTGATGCCGGACATCGGCATGCCGGTCGGACTGACCTTTGCCGGTCGGGCCTATGACGATTCGACGCTGCTGCGCTTTGCCTCGGCGTTCGAGTCGACGGGTAACCTGCGAATGATCCCGCCGCGCACCCCGCCATTGCCGCGCAACAATCCGTAAAACGGCCGGGACTGGGGCCGCACAGGCCCCAGCCCCGTCGCGCAGCCTCCCGGATCGACCCATCGCAGCCAGCGCGGCCTGAAGATAAAAAAACAATACGATTCAAACACCTGAACATGCCGCACAAACACTTTGAATTTTTTTTGACGCGCTCACTCCTTTGTCTATGAGCATAAGGAGCGCCTCATGAACCGCACTGACCTTTTCATCATCGAATACACGCTCCATGGAGAGCCGAAGTCCTTCATCATCCGCGCGAAAGAAATGAGCAACGCGCACGCATGGCACTGGGCAAGCTGTGATGCCGGATTGGCGCCGATCCCGAAACCCGGAAAACCGCCACTCAAGGTCGTCTCCAAACCCCAAGCTGAACGGTACGGCGTCACCGACGTGAAATGGCGCGCGTCGGCAACACTGGACTGGACAGAGGCTTCAACGCCTTGAGCAAATGCTTAGCCTAAAGTGGGAGCGAGCTTGCTCGCGATGGGGCCGGACCAGTCGCCGATGATGTTGAATGTACTGCCGCCATCGCGAGCAAGCTCGCTCCCACAGGTCCACGGATTCGCAAAGTCTTGCGTCAGCGCTGAGCTTGCTTCTGCACTTGATCTGGCTGTTGCACTTGATCTGGCTGTTGATCTGGCTGTTGATCTGGCTGTTGATCTGGCTTTTGATCTTGACCTGCCCCATCGGAAGGCCGAACGCAGGTTCTGCGCAGTGGGCAACCCGGCATGGATGCCGGGTTAGCCGCCCCCGGCCATGGATGGCCGATGGCGGCGGGCCCACGGAGCAGGACCGGAGTGAGGGAATGCCGAGCCACAGCGAGGCACCGTACGTCAGGGGCAAAAGCGCTTGGTTACTTGGCGCCGGGCCGCGCAGGCTCTTCCAAGTGACCCGCCGTCAGGGCGGAACCAATAGCCGCCGTTACCCAAATAACGGATATGCCCCCACAAAGGCTTACAACAACGAAAGCGTGTAGTTAATGATAAAGCGGTTCTGCTCAACATTCCGCCCAGCATCAGTATTCGACTTACCATTGCGCACACTGAAACCAACCCCCTTGAGCGCACCCGATTGCAACACATAATCGAGAGTCATATCCCGCTCCCATTCCGACTGATCACTGGCATTACGCGCCTTGATATCCGTGCCCTTCAGATAAGCAATAGTCGCCTTCAAACCCGGCACCCCCAGCGGTGCAAAGTCATAACTGTACTGACCGAAATTGGTCTGCTCGCCAGCACGGGCAAAGTTCTGAATCATGCGGTCCGTCGGCAGATAGACGCTGCCACCGCCCGCCCCCTTATCCACCAAACTGCCCTGGTTAGGCTGAACAAAGTTGCTACCGTCACCCACCCGCTGATGCCCCAGTGACACCGCGTGACCACTGTTGGCGTAAGTGATCATCGCCACCCAAGTGTTGTTGTCAATTTCACCGTTGTTGTCTTCGGTGTAACCCGAGACACGATAGCCTTGTGCGCGACCTGCAGCGGTGCTGTTGGCACCGGTCGAGGTGGTATGGAAGTAGCGCAAGTCAGTGGTGAAGGAGCTTTTGCCATCGATGGGCAGGATGTGCGTCAAGCCGAAGAAGTTCTGGTTATAGAAGTCTTCCAATTGCGCGAAGTAGTACTGCGCCTTCAGGTCCTTGGTGACGTTGTAGTCGCCGCCGGCGAAGTAGAACTTGTTGCTGTCCTGGGTGCTGCCAGCCACCGAAAGCCCAGTGCGATCAGTCGAGGCACGACCGACCGCGTGTTCGAGCACACCGCTGGTTAGCATCAGGCCATCGATATCGGTCGACGTGACTTGGGCGCCGGTGAACGACTGCGGCAAGACACGCGCATCGTTGGCAATCAGGATCGGCAGTTTTGGCAGCAATGTGCCGTAGCGAAACTCGGTCTTGGAAATACGCATCTTCGCGGTGGGGCCGAAGCTGCTCCAGGCATCCACCGCGCCGTCGCCATCGGTGGGGATCATGCCACTGCCATTGTGACGCCCGGTGCCGCTGTCCAGCGTAATACCGAGCAACGCCTGTGCATCGACCCCGAACCCGACCGCGCCTTGGGTAAACCCTGACTCGTAACGCAGTACAAACCCCTGCGCGGCCTCCTCCGTTTTCGAGGGGGCGGCGGCGCCGTCGCGGTTATCGCTGTTGAAATACAAGGTGCGCATCGACAGGTTGGCCTTGCTGTCCTCGAGAAAACCGTGGCCGGCAGCGTCGGCTGCCTGGGCGCACAGGGAACCGGTGGCCAACAAGAGTGCGGTGGGGATTGCTCGCTTAAACATACGGTGCTCCAGGGTGATTTTTTTATGATTTTTTTGTTGTTCAACGAGCGCCATCCGCCAGTGGCACCCAACATCGGCGCGCACAATGACGCGCTCGATGGGTGACCATGAGCCTTGAAGAAAGCGATCGGAGTGTTCGGGTTAAATCAGGTAAGAAAGACCCACGGTCAGCGCGAACGCCACCACTGAAATGATGGTTTCAAGCACGGTCCAGGTCTTGAAGGTCTGGGCAACGGTCATGTTGAAGTATTCCTTGATCAACCAGAAACCGCCGTCGTTGACGTGGGAAAAGATAACCGACCCCGCGCCTGTCGCCAGCACCAACAGCTCCGGGTGCGGATAACCCAGACCAATGGCCACCGGCGCGACAATCCCCGAGGCCGTGGTCATCGCGACCGTGGCCGAACCGGTGGCGATGCGCATCAGCGCGGCGAACAGCCAACCCATGATCAGCGGCGACAGGTGGAATTCATGGGCCAGGCTGACGATCTGGTCGGTGACCCCGGCGTCCACCAGAATCCGGTTCAAGCCGCCGCCGGCACCGACCAGCAAGGTGATGCTGGCGGTGGGCGCCAGGCATTCGTTGGTGAACTTGAGGATCGATTCGCGGTTGAAGCCCTGGGCGATGCCCAGGGTCCAGAAGCTCAGCAAGGTCGCCAGCAGCAGCGCGATCACCGAGTTGCCGATAAACAGCAGGAACTGGTTGAAGCCGCTGCCCGGCGTGGAGATCAGGTTGGCCCAGCCGCCGATCAGCATCAGCACCACCGGCAACAAAATGGTCGCCATGGTGATGCCGAAGCCCGGCAGGCTGTCGCGTGGCTCGCGGTCGAGAAACTGGCGCTCCAGCGGGTTTTCCGCTGGCAGTTGAATGCGCGGCACGATGAATTTGGCGTACAGCGGCCCGGCGATGATCGCCGTGGGAATGCCGATCAGGATCGCGTACATCAACGTCTGCCCCACCGACGCCCCATAGACCTGCACCGCCAGCATCGCCGCCGGGTGCGGCGGCACCAGCGCATGCACCACCGAAAGCCCGGCGACCATCGGCAATCCGACCATCAGGATCGACACGCCGACGCGCCGCGCCACGGTGAACGCAATCGGCACCAGCAGCACAAAACCGACCTCGAAGAACAACGGCAGGCCGACCAGGAAGGCGATGCAGACCATCGCCCAGTGCGCGTTCTTCTCGCCGAACCGGTCGATCAAGGTGCGCGCCACCTGCTCGGCACCGCCGGACTCGGCCATCATCTTGCCGAGCATGGTGCCCAGCGCCACGACCAGCGCGATGTGCCCCAGGGTCTTGCCGACGCCCGCCTCGTAGGCGCCAACCACGCCGGACGCGGGCATCCCGGCCAGCAAGGCCAGGCCGATGGACACCAGGGTAATGACAATGAACGGATTGAGTCGGTAACGGGCGATCAGAACGATCAGCGCAATGATGGCGATGGCGGCATACACCAGCAGCCAATAGCCGAAGGACAGGGTCATGCGGTACTCCTCGAAAGGGTCACGTCGAATGGGTTGTGAAACTCATAAAACATTTCGAGGCGTGATTTTCAAACGAGGCGAAACTAATTTTCGTGCAGGGATAAGGGTTGTCGTACAGAGGCATGAGCCGTCGGTGTTTTTGAAATTGGGTCAGGCGGATTTTCATCGCGCCTGACCCCAAACGTCAGGCTTTGGCGGCCATCGCGGTGACTTCGACGCGCATGCCTTCAACGGCCAGCGCGGCTACGCCCACCGCTGCCCGAACCGGCCACGGCTTGGCGAAAAAGCGCTTATAGACTTCGTTGAACGCGGCGCGATCGGCCATGTCGGTGAGGTAGATGGTCAGGTGCAACACCCGGTCCATCGAACTGCCGGCGCGCTCCAGCGCGACCTTCAGCGCTTGCAGCGTGCACTCGCTCTGCAAGGTGATGTCGCCCAGTTCCAGGCTGCCATCGGCGTGGGTCGGGATCTGCGTGGAGACCAACAGGCCACCGAAACCGGCAACGTCGGAAGAGATGGAATCCGCGTCAGGATCGGGGGTGAACGTGATGTCTTGGTTTGCCATGGGGATCTCTTGCTTGAGGGGTGAAGGGGCGGTCAACGCCTTTTGCGCGGACAGTTTACAGTTCATACGCCGTGGCTGCCTCGACGCCATTCTCTGCTACTGTTTTTCAACCTCGTCCTGCAGAACAGGAAACGCTCCATGACAACGCTGACGCCTACGGAAAACCCGACGCCGGAGCCGCAACCGGTCGATAGCCCCATCACCCGAAGTGCGATTTTCATCGTGGCGACGATAGCGCCGGGCGATGACGCTGCCAGCCGCGTGCGGGCCTGGTGTGGCGACGTCGCGGGCCTGGTGCGTTCGGTGGGCAAACGCGTTCCTTCGGGCAATTTGTCCTGCGTCTGCGGCTTTGGCGCCACCGCGTGGGACACCTTGTTCGGCAACCCGCGCCCGGCCGCGCTGCACCCGTTTCGCGAGTTCGGTCCGGCGGGACGTCGCGCGTTGGCAACGCCCGGCGACCTCTTGCTGCACATCCGCGCCGAACAGATGGACCTGTGTTTCGAATTGGCCACGCAAATAATCGCCGCCTTGGGTGATGCGATTTCGGTCGTCGATGAAGTGCAGGGTTTTCGCTATTTCGACATGCGCAGCATCATCGGCTTTGTCGACGGCACCGAAAACCCGGTCGGGCGCAAGGCGGTCGACTTCACGATAGTGGGCAGTGAAGATCCGTCGTTCAGCGGTGGCAGCTATGTGCTGGTGCAGAAATACCTGCACAACATGACGGCCTGGAACACCCTGACGGTCGAAGCGCAGGAACGGATTATCGGTCGTACGAAGTTGTCCGACATCGAACTCGATGACACGGTGAAACCGACCAACTCCCACAGCGCCCTGACTACGATCACCGAGGACGGGCAAGAAGTGAAAATCCTGCGCGACAACATGCCATTCGGCCGGCCGGGCGCGGGCGAATTCGGCACCTACTTCATCGGCTATGCGCGCTCGCCGAGCCCTCTGGAGCTGATGCTCGAAAACATGTTCGTCGGCAGGCCGCCAGGCAATTATGACCGCTTGCTTGATTTCAGCACGGCGGTGACGGGGGGTCTGTTTTTCGTGCCTTCAGCCGACCTGCTGGAAGCGCTGGCTGACCGTGAGCCTTAAGGGCGACCGTCGGTCATTAGCAATATGCCTGACGGCCGCCGCTGACGTCTTTAGAGAATCTGGCGTGTTCAGCGGGAGGGCCGTTTCGGCTAGTTCGGGTCCAGCAACCCGCCGTTCCAGTGGAGCGACATTCGGCTGCCGGTGAATTTCGCCACCACCATGCCTTGGGACACTAGCCGATCCCGATAGCGCGTCACCATCCGTCCAGCCTGCTCGGCCACCAGCACCACTTCGGAAGACGGATCGCCGGGGCGGCGCAGAATCCGCGCAAACCGTTGGCCTTCTTCGACGAAATCCCCCAGCTCTTTTTCAAAGATCAATACGCCAGGCTGCGGCGCGAGGATAGTTTCCATGTGGCCCATTTCCATCGCCTCGACGGGCCAGTCGCCTGGTGCAAGCGCTTCGTCGATGACCCCGCAACTGCACAGCCAGACGTACAAACCCTGGGCATCCTGCTCGGCAAAGCGATCGCTGACATCACCTTGTCCGCGCAACTCCAGGGTCGCGGCCATGCGCCCGTCGGTGACGCCATCGCGCAGCCACGGGGCAATGATGGTTTCTTCGAAGGAGCCATCGCCGCCCTCGTCCCAGATGATCGCCACGTCCATCTTCAGCGCCGCCGCCAGTTGCCGGCCACGGGGCCAGAAGCGGCGGTGTACGTAGAGGTAGGGCAGCGCCTCGTCATCGGTGTGCAGGTCGAGCATCAGGTCTGCCGTGGACGCCAGTTGCACCAGGCTTTTTTGCCATTCCTGGACGTTGGTCGACGGCCGTTGCAGCGCGGCCGACTGATCGAAAGCGCGGTTAAAGTTATGCCCGGTGGCGTCGTGAAAACGCCCCAGGATCCGCCCTTGGCGAAACTGCCCGATGCCCAGTGGATTGGCCTGCGGCACCACCGTCACCCGGCCCTTGAGCCGGCCCTCGGCCTCGGCCACTTCCAGGCGCTGCATCAACCGGTGCAACACCAGCATCCCGGCAATTTCATCGGCATGCACCCCGGCTTGCAAATGCACTGTCGGCCCGCTGCCGTCGCCTTCGAAACGCCAGGCACTCACCGGCACCGCATCTCCGTTGTTGTTGCGCACACTGAACGAAATATCCTGCGCCATTGGCCCGCCCTCCCCGTCATGAAACGTTAAAAACCGAAGCATCGCCACGGCCGGAACTGGTGATTGAACGCACGTTCAACTAAGCTCGCCAACCAGGCACCGCACCCAAGGAATTCCTTGTGACAAACCCCTCGCCGAAGAACCGCCGCGCCGAGCCCGACGAACGCCGCGAAATGCTGGTGGCCGCCACCTTGCGCTGCCTGGCCCGTGACGGGCACGCCGGGATTTCCGTGCGCCGCATCGCCACCGAGGCCGGGGTGTCCGTGGGCCTGCTCAACCATCATTTCGGCAGCATCGATGCCTTGATCGCCGACACCTACCAGAAGATCGCCAGCGAGCTGACCACCGCTCTGCTCCAGGAAATCCAGCAGGCCGGCACTCCGGCCGAAAAGATCGACGCGTTTCTCACCGGGTCTTTTTCGCCGCGGGTCATGGACCCGCAACTGCTGGGTGTCTGGGTGGTGTTCTGGAGCCTGATTCGTCACTCCGAACACGTCAGCCAGTCCCACGAAAAAAGTTACCGCGCCTACCTCGACCTGCTCCGCCAATTGCTGGATGACATGGCGGCCAGCGAAGGTTTTGTGATCCACGACACCCGCCTAGCGGCCATCGGACTGTCAGCGATGCTCGACGGACTCTGGATCGAGTGGTGCCTGAACCCCGAAACCTTCAGCCCCGCCAACGGCCTGCACATCTGCCGTTGCTGGATAAAGGGGTTGCGACACGGAGCATTCAGCACCGACGACGTCTTGTGATGCATGGCGTCCGAAGATCATCGCCAGGGTGCCGCTGACCGCGATCAGCCCGGCACCGATCATCAGCGACACGTCCATCAGCGTGCCCCAGATCAGGCTCGACAACAGGAACGCCCAGATCAGCCCGGTGTATTCGAACGGTGCGAGCAAGGTCGCGGTGGCTCGTCGGAAACTGGCGAACAACAGGAACTGACCGATGCCCCCGACCAACCCGGCACCCAGCATCCCCAGCCAGGCCGGGGTCGGCGCCGGGGTGTGGGTCCAAGGCAGCGCGATGGCCATGCACAGCACAAACACCACGTTGGTGATCAGCATCTGCTCCAGCACGGATGTCTGCTCGTCCACCTGGCGTAACTGAATGTAGGTGAATGCCCAGCACATCGCCGCCAGCAGCGTCAGCACGATTGGCAACGGATCGGTGATGTTGCCCGGGCGACAGGCGATGACTACCCCGACAAAACCGATGATCAGGGAGAACCACTGCCAGCCGCTCGCGCGCTCCTTGAGTATCACTGCCGCCAACACCGTGACCATGATCGGTGCGGAAAAATACAAGGTGGTCATCTCCGCCAGCGTCAGGTCACGGGCAGCCGTGTAGTAGAGCAGCCAGGCGACTATCGACAGCAAGCCGCGCACCACCAGCAAGCGTCGGCTTGGCGAGCGCCAGGCCCGCTGAACCAGGCGCAGGCGCCCGGCCAACAGACAGGCGAGGACCACCACCAGGCCGCGCCAGAACAAAATGGTGACCACCGAATAGTCGGCCACCAGCCACTTGATTACCGCGTCCTGCAACGCCAGGAACGCGTAACCCAGGGTGCACAGGCCAATGCCTTGCAACGAGCGGTCGACCACCCCTGACGCACTCATTACACCGACCTGCGCACGGGCGTCCCGCGCCGTTCGGCGAAGGCAAACAGTGCTTCGATCAGGAACGTCAGACAGACATACACACCGGCCACCAGCAGCAGCGGCTCATAGACCTGCAGGGTTTGCGCCCGCACCACGTTGGCCGCACCCAGCAGGTCGACAATCGCAATGGTCGAGGCCAGTGCCGTGGATTTGAGCAACATCACGGTCTCCCCGGCCAGGGTCGGCAACAGCAAACGCAGGGCCCGGGGCAAGCGCACCCGCAGCAGCGACTGGCGCGGGGTCATGCCAAACGCCGAGGCGGCTTCCATCTCGCCTTTGGGCACCGCCAACAGGCCACCACGAATCACCTCGCCCACATACGCGCCCACCGACAACACCAGGGCGAACACGATGTACCAATATCCGTCACGCAAGTAAGGCCAGAGAAAACTGCCGCGTATCAGCGGGAACTGCGCAAACAGGCTGCCGAGCCCGTAGTAGAAGATGTAGATCTGGATCAGCAACGGCGTGCCCCGCGTGACGCTGGTGTAGAACAGACTGACCTTGGCGATCACTGTGTTCTTCGAGATCCGCGCCAGTGCCACCAGCACCGCCAGGGCAAACCCCAAGGCACTGGAAATCAACAGGATGGTAATGGTCGTTTGCAACCCTCGGCCCAACAGCGCCGCGTATTCAACTATCCACGCTGGAATCATTTCATTCACTCAGCCAAAGGCATCCAGCGACGGATGCGTCGCTCAAGCCGTCCCGACAGGTAGTTGGACACCAGCGTCACCGCGTAATACATCGCCGCGGCCGTGAGGTAGAACAACAGATAGTGACGCGTGGAACCCGCGCCTTGCTTGGCGGTGTACAGCAGCTCGTTGGTGCCGACCACGCTGATCAATGCGCTGTCCTTGATCAGGTTGATCCACAGGTTGGCCATCCCGGCCATTGCATACGGCGCCATGATCGGCAGCGTGACACGGCGGAACAGGCCAAAACCGCTCAGACCAAACGCCTTCGCCGCTTCGATCTGGCCGAAGGGAATCGCCTGGATCGCCGCGCGGAAAATCTCCGATGCATAGGCCCCCTGCACCAGCCCCAGCACGACGATGGCGGCCAGCGGACCGCTGACGTTCACCGCGCCGTAACCCAGCTGCGCCATCAACGAATTGAGGAGCATGGAGCCGACGTAGTACAGCAGCAGGATCAGCAGCAACTCGGGAACGGCACGGAACAACGTGGTGTAGCTGCGCATCAGTGCGGCGATCGGTTTGGGTGCGCCCAGTTTCAGACAGGCCACCACCAACCCGATGAACAGCCCGACCACGAAGGCCCCGGCCGATATCTGCAGGGTCATCCAGAGCCCCTTCAACAGCGCACCGCCCCATCCTTGTTCGCTGAAATTGATCAAATCGAACATTGCCGGCATTTCACTCTCCAGTTAAAGCACCACCGGACCTTGTGGGAGCGAGCTTGCTCGCGATAGCGGAGGTTCAGTCACCTCTGATGGTGACTGTCATGCCCTCATCGCGAGCAAGCTCGCTCCCACAGGTTTTGCATCTGACACAGGATCACTGTTGAGGTCAGAACGCCGGTTTCACGCTGGTGCCGAAGTAGTGCTGGGACAGGTCGTCATAGTCCTTGCTGGCCAGCAAGGAGGTGATTGCCGTGTCGAGTTTGGCCTTGAGTTCGGTGTCGTCCTTGCGCAGACCGGCGCCCACACCTTTGCCGAAGATCGGGTCGTACGGAACCGCACCGAGGTACGCCAGGTCCTTGGCATCCGGTGTCTGCACGAAGGCAGCCATGGCCGTACCGTCAGCCATCATCAAGTCGATCCGGCCGGCAATCAGGTCGGCGTTGGCCGAATCTTGGGTGTCGTAATACTTAACGTCGGCAATCTTTTCATAGTAGGTCTTGAGGAAGCTGGCGCTCACCGTCGAGTTCTGCACGCCGATGGTTTTGCCCTTGAGGTCATCCGGGTATTTTTTCACTGACGTGCCCTTCGGCCCGACAAGCGCGACCACCGAATCGTAATAGGCCTTGCTGAACGCGATCTGTTTTTCCCGTTCTTCGGTCACCGACATGGAGGAGAAAATCACGTCGATTTTCTTCGACAACAGCGAAGGAATGATGCCGTCCCACGCCACTTCCTTGATCTCGCACTCGGCTTTCATTTCGCTGCACAGCTTGTGGATCAGGTCGACTTCAAAGCCTTTCCATTCCCCGTTGGCCTGCTTCTCGGTGTACGGCGGATACGGTTCGGCCGCGACCGCGAACCTGATCGGCTGGGCCTGGGCCGCGCTCATCCCGGCCAGCAATACGCAGGCCACGCCCGAGAACCAGTTTGCCAAACGTCGATTTCCCATGATTTTTCCCCGTCTTTTTATGATGTATTAGCGAGTCTGATGAGCGTTGACGAATTGTCGGCAACGCTCGCTGCGTGGGTGTACGAACACTTCATCCGGCGAACCGGTTTCCTCGATCAGGCCTTGGTGCAAGTAGGCGACTTTGGAAGAGACATCGCGGGCGAAGGCCATTTCATGGGTCACCAGGATCATGGTCCGGCCTTCTTCCGCGAGGGAGCGGATCACCCGTAGCACTTCGCCGACCAGTTCCGGGTCGAGTGCCGAGGTGGGTTCATCGAACAGCATGACCTTGGGCCGCATGGCCAGGGCCCGGGCGATGGCCACCCGTTGTTGCTGTCCCCCGGAGAGAAACGCCGGGTACTCGTTGCGCTTGGCCGCAAGTCCGACGCGTTCAAGCAAGGCTTCGGCCCGTTCAGTGGCCTCCGCACGGCTTTCACGCAGGACCTGGGTCGGCGCTTCGATGAGGTTTTCCAGCACCGTGCGATGGGGCCAGAGGTTGAAATTCTGGAACACCATGCCCAGGCTCGAACGAATCCGGACCAGTTGCTTGGCGTCCGACACCAGCGGCGCGCCGGGACGGTCGAAGTTCAGGTGGATGCTCTCGCCGTCCACCAGAATGCGTCCCTGATCCGGCACTTCGAGCATGTTGATGCAGCGCAGCAAGGTGCTTTTGCCCGAGCCGCTGGCGCCAATCAACGAAATCACATCGCCTTCGCGGGCGGTCAGGGAAACGCCTTTGAGCACCTCGATATTGCCGAAGCGTTTATGCAGGCCGTCGACTTCGATCATGGTCTTGGCGGCGACCGGTTCAACCGTCGCCTGGCAGGAGACACGGCTGATCACCGGCCGTGGCGCTTCGCCTTGCAACACCAGGACAAAATCGCGGATGCGCTGGCAGGCCAGGGCCAGTCGTTCCTCACCGAGGGTGAACGAGAGCCGCACAAAGCCTTGCGCCGGCTCGCCAAACGCGGCGGCGTCCAGCACCGAGACGTGCGCCTCGCGCAACAGGCGCCAGGCAAATTCCAGGGAGGTCAGCCCAGTAGCGCGCACGTCCACCAGCACGAACATGCCGGCGTCGGGGTTGAGCACCGAAATGCCCGGGCAGCCCGACAGGCTCGTCACCACCAAATCGCGGCGACGGCGATAGATTTCGCGCATGCCGTGGGTCACGTCTGCATGGGCCTGCACCGCTTTGAGCGCGGCTTCCATGACGAACCCCGGCAAGCCGTAAAGCATGCTCAGCACCAGGGTTTCGGCGTGCGCGACCAAGCTTGGATCGGCGACGATCCAGCCGGTACGCCAGCCGGTCATCGCGTGAGATTTGGACAGGCTGCCGATCACCACGCAGCGCTCGGCCATGCCCGGCAACGCCGCCAGGCTCAGGTGTTCACGCTCGAAGGCGAGGCTCTCATACACCTCGTCGACCACCACCCACAGGTCATGCTCGATGGCGAGTTCGGCGATGGCTTGCAGCTCTTCGCGGTTGAGCACCACACCGGTGGGATTGTTCGGGTTGGAGAAGAAAATCGCCCGGGTACGCGGGGTGATGGCCTTGGCCAACACAGCGGCGTCTAGCCTGAAACCTTCGTCCGCCGAGCACGGCACACGGACCAGCGTGGCGCCCGACGCCTTGAGCGTGGCCTCGTACGTCACGTACATCGGGTCCAGGGCAATCACTTCGTCGCCGGTATTGAGCAGGCACATCGAGGTGATGAACAGCGCGTTCTGCGCCCCTGCCGCGATGATCACGTTTGACGCTTGCAGGTCACGGTCGAACAGCTGGCTGTAGCGCGCCGCAATGGCTTCGCGCAAGGCCAGCCGACCGGCAATTTCGGTGTAGTGGGTGTCGCCCTCACGCAGCGCATGAATCGCGGCATCGGTGATGAAATCAGGGGTGGGGAAATCCGGGTCGCCGACGCTGAGAATGATCACATCCTCGCCCCGGCGCTGGGCTTCAAAGGCTGCATTGTGAATATCCCAAGCGGCAACACCGTCGCCTGAAATCCGCTCAACAAAAGGTGAAAACCGCATGCCAGTGCCTCGTTCGAATAGAAGAAACGCAAGCCCGCGCTACCAGCCGGGGAGGTGGTCATCAACATAGTCGAAGCTGAACAGTCGTTCAACAGAAAAGTCACAGTGCTTCGCGTTCGGTGTAAACAGGTCGTTTTTACGACAGTCGCGGCGTTTTTCAGTCATTGAGCGCGGTTCAGCTCAACGCCGATGGACGTCACCCGTCTCGACAGCAACGTAGACAGCAGGACGCCTCAGGCGAATGATGAACATCAGCTATAAATGGAAGCAGACCTCGAACAAGAACAACTGAGGGTCGCAAACCGATTATGAATATCCTCTACGACGAACGCGTTGACGGCGTGCTGCCCGACGTCGACAGAACCACTCTGTTGCACGCTCTGCGCGCTCGTTTGCCCGACCTGGAAATCCTGCACCAGCAGGAAGAACTCAAGCCGTACGAATGCGACGGGCTTTCCGCGTACCGCACCACGCCCATGCTGGTGGTGTTGCCGCGTCATATCGACGAAGTCCAGGGCGTGCTAAAGCTCTGCCATGAATTTCATGTGCCGGTGGTGGCGCGCGGTGCCGGGACCGGTTTGTCCGGCGGTGCATTGCCACTGGAAAAAGGCGTGCTGCTGGTGATGGCGCGCTTCAACAATATTCTGCACATTGACCCTGCCGCGCGTTCTGCACGGGTTCAACCGGGTGTGCGCAATCTGGCGATTTCCCAGGCGGCTGCGCCGTTCGGCTTGTATTACGCGCCGGACCCATCCTCGCAAATCGCCTGCTCTATCGGCGGCAATGTGGCGGAAAACGCCGGGGGCGTGCATTGCCTGAAATACGGTCTGACCGTGCACAACCTGCTCAAGGTCGACATCCTCACCGTCGACGGCGAACACCTGAGCCTGGGCTCCGATGCGCTCGACTCGCCCGGGTTTGATCTGCTCGCCTTGTTCACCGGTTCCGAAGGCCTGCTCGGGGTGATCACTGAAGTCACGGTCAAACTGCTGCCCAAACCGCAGACTGCCAAAGTGCTGCTGGCGGCCTTCGATTCCGTTGAAAAGGCCGGGCGCGCGGTGGGCGATATCATTGCCGCCGGCATCATTCCCGGCGGCCTGGAGATGATGGACAACCTGGCCATTCGCGCCGCCGAAGACTTTATCCACGCCGGCTATCCGGTGGACGCCGAAGCGATCCTGCTGTGCGAACTCGATGGCGTTGAGGCCGACGTGCACGAAGACTGCGACCGCGTGCGCGAGGTATTGACGCAGGCCGGCGCCACTGAAGTACGCCAGGCTTGCGATGAAGCCGAACGCGTGCGTTTCTGGGCCGGGCGCAAGAATGCGTTCCCGGCGGTGGGTCGTCTCTCACCTGATTATTACTGCATGGATGGCACGATCCCGCGCCGCGAACTGCCCGGCGTGCTGCGCGCGATTGCCGAGTTGTCGGCTGAATACGGTCTGCGTGTGGCCAACGTTTTCCACGCTGGGGACGGCAACATGCACCCGCTGATTCTGTTCGATGCCAATCAACCCGGCGAACTTGATCGCGCCGAAGCCTTGGGCGGCAAGATCCTTGAATTGTGCGTGAAAGTCGGCGGCAGCATCACCGGTGAACACGGGGTCGGCCGGGAAAAAATCAATCAGATGTGCGCGCAGTTCAACAGCGACGAGCTGACGCTGTTCCATGCGGTCAAAGCCGCGTTCGATCCCAGCGGCCTGCTCAATCCAGGCAAGAACATTCCGACGCTACACCGCTGCGCAGAGTTTGGTGCCATGCACGTTCACTTGGGTCAGATGCCCTTCCCAGAACTGGAGCGCTTCTGATGAGCGGCGAATTCGATATCGATGACAGCGCCAACCTGATTGAACAGGTCAACCTGGCCGTGCAAAACGCAATTCCCCTGCGTATTCAAGGGTCCAACAGCAAAGCGTTCCTGGGCCGTATTGCCGCCGGTGAAGTGCTCGACACGCGCAGCCACCGGGGCATTGTCAGCTATGACCCGACCGAACTGGTGATCACCGCCCGTTGCGGCACGCCGCTGGCAGAGCTGCGCCAAGTATTGGACGCCGCGCAGCAGATGCTGCCGTGCGAACCGCCCTCCTTCGGTGACGGCGCCACCGTGGGCGGGATGATTGCCGCTGGACTGTCGGGCCCGCGACGGCCGTGGTCGGGATCGGTCCGTGACTTCGTCCTCGGGACACGGGTCATTACCGGCCTTGGCAAGCATTTGCGCTTCGGTGGCGAAGTCATGAAGAACGTCGCCGGCTACGACTTGTCACGCTTGATGGCGGGCAGTTATGGCTCGCTTGGGGTGATCACCGAAGTCTCGCTCAAAGTCCTGCCCAAACCCCGGCAAGCGTTAAGCATCAGTCTGGAAATGGACAGCGGCCGCGCCTTGTCGAACCTCGCACAATGGGGCCAGCAACCACTGCCGATCAGCGCCGCGTGCCACGACGGACAACGTCTGCACCTGCGACTTGAGGGCGGCGAAGGCTCGGTGGCGGCGGCGCATGATCGCTTGGGCGGCGAGTGGCTGGACTCGTCCTATTGGGAAGACCTCAACGAGCAGCGATTGAGTTTCTTTGACGAAGGCCAGCCGCTGTGGCGCCTGTCCGTGCCTCACAACACGCCACGGCTTTCGCTGCCCGGCCAGCAACTGATCGACTGGGGCGGCGCCCAACGCTGGCTCAAATCCGAGGCTGAAGCGGCGTTCATTCGCAAAGTGGTCGACGAGGTCGGCGGGCACGTGACCTGCTATAGCCACGGCCTGATCGACAGCCCCTTCCAACCGCTGCCTGGCGCATTGATGCGTTATCACCAGAACTTGAAGCAACAACTCGATCCACGGCGCGTCTTCAATCCCGGTCGCCTGTACGCGGAGCTTTGATCCATGCAGACCACCTTGAGCGAACAGGCCCGCCTACTACCCCGCGCCGAAGAAGCCGAAAGCATCCTGCGTACGTGCGTGCACTGCGGCTTCTGCAATGCCACCTGCCCGACGTATCAATTGCTCGGTGATGAACTGGATGGGCCGCGCGGGCGCATCTACCTGATCAAGCAGGTGCTGGAAGGCAACGAGGTCACGCAAAAAACCCAGCAGCATCTGGATCGCTGCCTGTCGTGCCGCAACTGTGAAACCACCTGCCCTTCCGGCGTCGACTACCACAACTTGCTCGACATCGGTCGCGCCGTGGTTGATGCCGCGGTGCCGCGCTCGCTGGACCAGCGCCTGTTGCGCGAAGGGTTGCGCAGCGTCGTGCCCAATCCCGGGTTATTCAAGGCACTGGTCAGCAGCGGGCAGATGTTCCGTGCGTTGCTGCCCAACACGTTGCAAATCAAGTTACCTCGCCGTATCTACCCGGCCAAACCGCGCCCGGTCACGCCCCACACCCGGCAGGTGCTGATACTCGAAGGTTGCGTGCAGCCCAGCCTGTCACCCAACACCAACGCGGCCACCGCGCGTGTTCTGGATCGACTGGGGATCAGCGTCATCGCGACACGCGAAGCCGGTTGCTGCGGCGCCGTGGATTATCACCTCGATGCCCAGGCGGCCGGCCTTGATCGCGCCCGCCGCAATATCGATGCGTGGTGGCCGAGCATTGAAAAAGGTGCCGAAGCCATTGTGCAAACCGCCAGCGGTTGCGGTGCTTTCATCAAGGACTATGGTCACCTGCTCAGCACCGACCCGGTGTATGCCGAGAAGGCGAAACGGGTCAGTGCGCTGGCCCGGGACTTGGTTGAAGTGCTGCGCGACGAACCGCTGGAAACGCTCGGCATCCACAGCGACCAGCGCCTGGCTTTCCATTGCCCGTGCACCTTGCAACATGCGCAAAAACTCGGCGGCGCGGTGGAAGCACTGCTGACGAAACTGGGCTTCAACCTGACCTTCGTTCCCGACGCGCATCTGTGCTGTGGCTCGGCGGGCACCTATTCGCTGACCCAACCCGAACTGTCCCGCCAATTGCGCGACAACAAGCTCAATGCGCTGGAAAGCGGACATCCCGAAGTCATTGTCACGGCCAATATCGGCTGTCAGTCGCACCTCGACGGTGCGGGCCGAACCCCTGTGCGGCACTGGATCGAACTGGTCGAAGCCGCGATGCCCCCATCGAATCCCGGAGTGTTGCCATGAACAGCAAAGCCGTACTAAGCCAGACCGAAGTCAGCCAGATCCTAAACGCCGCACGCACCGAAGCGCAAAACAACCACTGGGCCGTGACCATCGTGATCGTCGATGACGGCGGCCATCCTCTGGCCCTTGAGCGCCTCGACGGTTGCGCGGCCATCAGCGCCTACATCGCCACCGAAAAGGCCCGCACCTCGGCCCTCGGCCGGCGAGAATCGAAAGGCTATGAGGAGATGGTCAACGGTGGACGCCACGCCTTTTTGTCAGCGCCCTTGCTGACGTCACTTGAAGGTGGCGTGCCGATCATCGTCGACGGCCAGGTGATCGGCGCGGTCGGCGTGTCCGGCGTCAAGGCCGAGCAGGATGCCCAGGTGGCAAAGGCCGGAGCGCAATGCCTGAACTGAGACAAAAGCAGACCCTGTAGGAGTGAGCCTGCTCGCGATAGCGGTCTGACATTCAACACCTGTGTTGTCTGACAGTCCGCTATCGCGAGCAGGCTCGCTCCCACAGGGGATAGGGTTTTAAATTCGCGAGCCTTTTTTCACTTGCGCGCCAATTTGAACCGCACGCAATCCTCATAAAAATTTTTACGCACGTCCGCCGGCTTGTACCGCGATTTGCTGTCGTAGGTTTGCTCGGTGATGCCCATCGCCATCATCCGCATCCACGCCTTGTCGAATTTGTAGGCCTGTATCTTCTGACGAGCGGCATACAGCGAAACCCCGGCCAGCTTGAGTTCCTGGGCCCTCGCCGCCGTTCCCGCGCCCCAACTGCACATAAACCGGTCATTGGACGCCAGCTCTTTAGCCTGGGCACAGAGTGCAACGCTCGCCAGGGCGAACGAGATCATCGTGACAAATACACTTCGCAATTCCATTCACCTAACCACCTGAAAGTGAAGTGATTTTGGCGATAGTTTGGCGACTTGGGGGCCAGCAGTTTGCCTTTTCTGCGCCTTGAGGGATCGACCGGATAAACCGGGCCGCCATCGGTTGATCGATAAATCCGCGCCTCGTTTTGATATGTTTATTTTCACGATATTGATTTATGAAACAATACGTGTCATTTATAGCCTCACAAAATCATCAGGACTGATCCACCGCCAGCCCGGACGGCAACAAACCAGCACCTCCCAATGCCCCCCAGGAGTCAACAAAATGAACAAGACAGCACTTCTAGGCGCTCTGGCACTGTGCGCAGCAAGCTTTCTGGCACACGCCGAGGAAGACAGCCTGCGTATCGGTATCGAAGCCGCCTACCCGCCCTTCTCCTTCAAGACGCCCGAGGGCAATGTCAGTGGCTTCGACTACGACATCGGCAACGCGCTGTGCGAAGAGATGAAAGTGAAATGCGAGTGGGTCATTCAGGAGTTCGACGGCATGATCCCGTCGTTGAAAGTGCGCAAGATCGATGCGGTACTGTCGTCGATGTCGATCACTGAAGACCGCATGAAGTCGGTCGACTTCAGCAAAAAGTACTACCACACGCCGGGCAAATTCGCGATGAAGGCCGGCAACGTGATCAACGATCCGCTGGTGGACCTCAAGGGCAAGAAAGTCGGTGTGCAACGCTCCTCGACTTACGACCGTTTCGCCACCGAGCAACTTGAAAAAGCCGGCGTCGAAGTGGTGCGCTACGGCTCACAAAACGAAGCCTTCCTTGACCTGGCGTCGGGTCGACTGGACGCCACGCTGGCCGACATCGTCGCCACCGACGAAAGTTTCATCAAAACCCCGGCGGGCAAAGGTTTCGCCCTGACAGGGCCGGACATCAACGACCCGAGATATTTCGGTCGGGGCGCCGGGATCGCGGTGCGTAAAGGCGACAGCGCGAACGCTGCACGCCTCAGTTCGGCGATTGACGCGATCCGCGCCAATGGCAAGTACCAGCAAGTGATGGCCAAGTATTTCGCCTTCGATATCTACGGCGAATAAACCTTTATGTATCACCCGGGCGCCCGCTCATTGCGGACGCTTGGGACATGTCTTGCGCGCTTTACGGCGCTCGCTTGAGGAACTTCATCATGCTTCACGGCTACGGATCGAGCATTCTCGATGGCGCCTGGCTGACCATTAACCTGGCCCTGACCTCCATGAGCATGGCGATTGCCTTGGGGCTGATCGGCGCCGCCTTTCGTTTATCGCCGCTCAAATGGCTGGCGATGCTGGGCGAAGGCTATACCACCCTGATTCGCGGCATCCCTGACCTGGTGTTGATCCTGCTGATTTTCTATGGCGGCCAGGACCTGGTGAATCGCATTGCCCTGGCACTCGGCTACACCCGTTACATCGACATCAATCCCTTTATCGCCGGCGTCTGCACCATGGGCTTCATTTTTGGTGCCTATCTCTCGGAAACCTTTCGCGGTGCCTTTATGGCGATCCCAAAAGGCCAGGGCGAAGCCGGCGTGGCGTATGGCATGAGTGGTACCCAGGTCTTCTGGCGGATTCTGGTGCCGCAGATGATTCGTTTCGCCATTCCAGGCTTCACCAACAACTGGCTGGTGCTGACCAAATCCACCGCGCTGATCTCGGTGATCGGCTTGCAGGACATGATGTTCAAGGCCAAGAACGCAGCGGACGCCACCCATGAACCGTTCACGTTTTTCCTTGCGGTGGCGGCGCTGTATCTGATGCTGACCAGCCTGTCATTGCTGGTACTGCGCTATCTGGAAAAACACTACTCGGTCGGCATCAAAGCCGCCGAACTGTGATTGGGAGCAACCCCATGATTCTCGACTACAACCTGATCTGGGAAAACCTGCCGCTGTATTTGAATGGCGCCTTGTTGACCCTCAAAGTGCTGCTGATCTCCCTGGCGTTTGGCCTGGTGCTGGCGATCCCCTTGGCGCTGATGCGGGTGTCCCGCTCGCCGCTGATCAACTTCCCGG
Source organism: Pseudomonas sp. fls2-241-R2A-110 (assembly GCF_030209165.1). NCBI lineage: Bacteria > Pseudomonadati > Pseudomonadota > Gammaproteobacteria > Pseudomonadales > Pseudomonadaceae > Pseudomonas > Pseudomonas sp. fls2-241-R2A-110. The sequence continues at coordinate 22,149 of NZ_JARVSN010000001.1, forward strand.
CCTGGCTCTACACCTACGTGATTCGCGGCACGCCGATGCTGGTGCAATTGTTCCTGATCTATTACGGCCTGGCGCAGTTCGCAGCAGTCCGTGACAGTGCGCTCTGGCCGTACCTCTCCAGCGCAACGTTTTGCGCCTGCCTGGCCTTTGCGATCAATACCAGTGCCTACAGCGCGGAACTGTTGGCCGGCAGTTTGAAGGCCACCGCCCATGGAGAGATCGAAGCCGCCAAGGCCATGGGCATGTCGCGCTTCACGTTGTACCGCCGGATTCTTTTGCCGTCGGCCTTGCGCCGGGCACTGCCGCAGTACAGCAACGAAGTATTGATGATGCTGCAAACCACCAGCCTGGCCTCAATCGTCACGCTGGTGGACATCACCGGCGCGGCGCGGACGGTCAGTTCGCGGTTCTACCTGCCGTTCGAAGCGTTCATCACCGCCGGCCTCATCTACCTTGCCCTGACCTTCATCCTGGTCCGTCTGTTCAAGCTGGCCGAGCGCCGCTGGCTGGCGTATCTGGCACCGCGCAAGCATTAAGGAGCGTTTATGGAACACATTGAATACCTGTTGCCGTGGAGTGCTTCGGGCACGGAACGGCGCCTGTCGTTGTTTCGTTTTGGCAGCGGGCCGCGCAAGGCTTACATTCAGGCCTCGCTGCATGCCGACGAACTGCCGGGGATGCGCGTGGCCGTTGAACTCAAGCGGCGCCTGCGGGCGCTGGAAGAACAAGGTCGGCTGAACGGGGTGATCGAATTGGTGCCAATGGCCAATCCAATCGGAATCGCCCAGATGTTCCAGGCCACCCACCAGGGTCGTTTCGAATTCAACAGCGGCAAGAATTTCAACCGCTACTTCCCGGAACTGACCGAGTCCGTAGCGGCGCGGGTGAAAGGTCGACTGAGCGACAACGCCGACCTCAACACCGCGCTGATCCGCCACGCCATGAGCGATGTCCTCGCCGACATGCCGCCCGCAAACTCGGAACTCGATGGTCTGCGTCGCGTGCTGTTGCAGCATGCCTGCGACGCCGATGTGGTGCTGGACCTGCATTGCGACTTCGAGTCGATCATGCTGCTTTACGCCATGCCGCAACACTGGCCGCGCTTGCGTTCTTTGGCCGCGCGCCTGGGTGCCGGCGCGGCGCTCCTCGCCGAAGGTGCCGGTGGCAATGCCTTCGATGAAGCCTGCGCGATCCCGTGGTTGCGTTTGGCCGAGCTGTTTCCTGAAGCCGCTATCCCGTTGGCCTGCGCCGCCACCACCATCGAATTGCGCGGCATGGCCGACACCGAGCGTGAGCAATGCAGCGATAGCGCCGAAGCCATTCTCGGTTACCTCGCCGAACAGGGTCTGATCAGCGGTGACTGGCCCGAAGCGCCCTTGACCTGCTGCGAAGCAACGCCCTTCGCCGGTACGCAGTACGCCTATGCGCCGCACCCCGGCGTGGTGAGTTTTCTGCAACCGCTGGGTGCCCGGGTCCGGGTTGGCGATCCACTGTTCGAAGTACTGGATCCGCTGACAGACCAGCACAGCATCGTGCGCGCCAGCACCGACGGCATCCTCTATGCCCGCGAGCGCCTGCGCTTTGCCCAACCCGGTTTGTGGCTGGCCAAAGTCGCCGGCACTCGCCTTATTCGCCAGGGTCGCTTGCTCAGCGACTGACTCCAGAGAGTGAACAGCATGTACAAACTTGAAATCCAGAACCTGCATAAAAGCTACGGCACCCATCAAGTGCTCAAAGGCGTGTCACTGGAGGCGAAAGCCGGTGACGTGATCAGCCTGATCGGCTCCAGCGGCTCCGGCAAAAGCACCTTCCTGCGCTGCATCAACCTGCTGGAGCAACCGAACGCGGGCACTATCGTGCTCAATGGTGAACAGCTCAAGTTGATGCCCAACAAACTCGGCGGCCTCAAGGCTGCCGAACCCAGGCAGCTGCAACGCATGCGTTCGCGCCTGTCGATGGTGTTTCAACATTTCAATCTGTGGTCGCACATGAGCGCCCTCGAGAACGTCATGGAAGCCCCGGTGCACGTGCTGGGAATGGCCAAGAAAGAAGCCCGAGAAAAGGCTGAGCATTACCTGAACAAAGTCGGCGTGGCGCACCGCATGGACGCCTGGCCGGCGCATATGTCGGGCGGCGAACAGCAGCGAGTGGCGATTGCCCGTGCGTTGGCCATGGAACCGGAAGTGATGCTGTTCGACGAACCGACATCGGCACTCGATCCAGAACTGGTCGGCGAAGTCCTCAAAGTCATGCAGGACCTCGCCCTCGAAGGCCGCACCATGGTGGTCGTGACCCACGAGATGGGCTTTGCCCGGGAGGTCTCCAATCAACTGGTGTTCCTGCACCAGGGACAGGTCGAAGAGCGCGGCAACCCGCGTGAAGTACTGGCCAACCCGCAGTCTGAACGTCTGCAGCAGTTTCTGGCCGGCAGCTTGAAATAATCCACCCACCCCGCTCACCGACGGTTGGCTTCGGATACACTCCAGCCAACCTTATGCCCTCAGGAAATGTTGAGCCGGATATGCCGACCCCCTCGAAAAACACCACGGTCTATGCCGCGCCGGTGATGCGCAAACTGGCGGAAATCGTTGCCGACCTTCAGCCGTCCCTGCGCAAGGTGGCGGACTTTATCCTGCGTCACCCGCTGAAGGCCGCGACGCTGACGATCGAGGAGATGGCGCACGAAACATCCACTTCGCCCGCTGCGGTCAACCGGCTGGCCAAGGCGCTGAACCTGGGCGGCTACACCGGCATGAAGGCCGAACTGGTCGCGACCTTGCAGCAGATGGTGTCGCCGGTCGACAAGCTGCGTAACGAACTGGCCCATCGCCCCGACGGTGCGTTTGGCCTGCATGAGCAAATCCAGAGCGCCAGCAGCAACCTTGCCACCGCGGCGACCAATAACCACGAAGACACCTTTGAAGCGTTCGTCACACGGCTGACCACCGCCCGCAAAATCTACATCCTGGGCTTTGGCAACAGCGTGTACTTCGCCGGCCTCGCCGCCTCGACCCTGATGCCCTTCTGTGCGGACGCCACCGCCATCAGCATGGAGGGCGGTAACGAAAACGCTGCTTATCGTCTGGCCGCGATCACCGATCAGGATGTGTTGCTGGCGATCTCGCTGCCGCGTTATTCCCTCGACACCCTGCAACTCGCCCGTTTCGCCAACGAGCGTGGCGCCTCGGTATTGGCCATCACCGATTCACCCGCCTCGCCGCTCACCAGCATTGCCGAACACACGCTGTTTGCCCCCGCCGACCATCCGGTGTTGACCAGTTCCAACATCGCGGTGCTCGCCTTGATCGAAGGCTTGGTGGCCGGTGTGATGGCGCGCAACAAAGAAGCCGTCAAGCTGGCGACCGAGCTGACCGAAAGCGTAATGGCTTACCTGCACATTCCCGCCAGCGGCAAATCCTCGAAAAAGTGATGGTGTACGATTCGCCATCAATTACCCGAGACCGGCCTGTGGCCGATAACCCGCCCTATTCCTCAAAGCGCCCCGTGCTGTCGCGACGTTGACAACGAGCCTCCTAGGGCGTCCCTCAAAATATCGCCAGGGCACACAGGCCAGACATGAATCGGCCAGAACCGGGCGGCATGGTTTAAGATCGATTGAAGCCTTCCGCAGACTCGACGATCACTTCATGCGCTTAAACCTGAACGTTCCCATTGCGGCTCAACTGCGCAGCCTGCTCGCACGCCCTCTCCTGTTGCTGAGTATCGTAACGCCCGCCATGGCCGGCGCCGAGCAAAGACCGGACAACATGGTGTATTTGCGTGCGATTGATCCGAGTATCGAGCAGGACATTCGCTACGCCGGCGTCCACAACTTCACCGGGCACCCGCTCGACGGCTATGCCGCGCCGGAGTGCATGCTCTCGCTGGACACTGCCAAGGCCCTGGCCCGGGTACAAAGCGCACTGCAAAAACAAGGCTATGGCTTGAAGGTGTTCGACTGCTATCGGCCCAGCCGTGCCGTGGCCGATATGGCTCGCTTCGCCACCGAGCCCGGTGACCCGCGCAAGGCCGAGTTCTACCCGCGCGTGGACAAGCAGGACTTCTGGCACCTGGGCTATGTAGCGCGGGTGTCGAATCACTCCAGAGGTTCGACCGTGGACCTGACACTGACCGGTCCGAACGCGCTGCCCGCCGACACCTGGACGCCCTCGGCCGCGCAAGTCGATTGCACCGCGCCCTACGGCCAGCGCTGGCACGACGGTGCACTCGATATGGGCACCGGGTTCGATTGTTTCGATGAGCGCGCGCATACCGCCAACCCGACGATCAACGCGCTGGCCAAAGAAAATCGCCAACGTCTCGGCAGCGCCATGGAAAAAGAGGGCTTTGCCGGGTATTCCAAAGAATGGTGGCACTTCACTTACAGCGCAGAAAACGCGCCCAAAACCGTGATGGATTTCCCCATCACGCCGCTGATGGCCCGCGATGTGCTCGACAGCAGCCATCAATTGATTGTGGTCACCACCAAGAACTGGGACGACATCCAGGGCACCGCCCAGCGTTATGAACGGGACGGGAACACCTTTCGAAAAGTCGGCGACGGGTTTGCAGTGGTGGTCGGCAAAAACGGCCTGGCCTGGGGCAAGGGGCCGGGTAACGTCGAGCCCGTTGCAGGGCCGGTCAAACGCGAAGGCGACGGCAAAGCACCGGCCGGGATCTTCAGGCTCGGCACGGCCTTCGGTTACGACACCACGGCCGCGACAAAACTGCCTTACCTCGCCCTCACGCCCACCACCGAATGCGTGGATGACAGCACCTCCAAACATTACAACCAACTGATCGACGGCGCGGCGATGGCAAAGGACTGGAACAGCGCCGAACACATGCGCAGTGAATCTGGCTATCGCCAAGGCATTTTCATCGAGCACAACACGCCAGCGTCCCCGACTTCGGGTTCGTGCATCTTTTTCCATATCTGGCGCGGTCCCAGCTCCCCGACGCTGGGCTGCACAGCGATGGACCCGGCGGATATTTCACGGTTGTTCGACTGGCTGGACCCTGGCCAGTCGCCGCTGCTGGTGCAAATGCCCGAGGCGCAGTATGAACAAATGCGTGAAGCCTGGAAGTTGCCGCCGCGTTGATGGGCCACCCGCCAGGATTGGCTCAGCCCTGCTTCAAATCCAGGCAGTAGGTGTAATAACCGCTATCACGCACATAGCCCAACGACTCATACAACCGTTGCGCCCCCAGATTGTCCGTGGCCGTTTCCAGCACCATGCCCTTGGCACCGGTCGACACTGCGAAGGCCCGCGCAGCATTCATCAGTGATCGCCCCACTCCCCGCCCCCGATCCTCGGGGGCGGTGAACAGGTCGCTGAGCAGCCAGGTGCGATAGGCGTCGATGGAGGAAAACGTCGGATACAACTGGACAAAGCCCAGTGCCTTGCCGCTGGCGTCCTCGGCGAAAAAGATCGCCGATTCGTCCCGGGCAAGGCGTTCGGCGATGAAATCCCGGGACTGCGCCAGGTTGGAGGGCTGGCCGTAAAAACCTCGATACGCATCGAAGAGGCCGGCGATCTTGTCGACATGAATCGCTTCGGCGCGAAAGATTTGAACAGCCATCTGAGTCTCCGTACGAATGGGTTATTTCGGTTGTGCCACGGTGCGCAAATACGGTTTCACGGTTTTGAAGCCGTCCGGGTATTTCTTCTTCGCGTCTTCGTCGGACACCGACGTCGGAATGATCACGTCCTCGCCCGGACGCCAGTTCACCGGGGTGGCGACGGTGTGTTTGGCATTCAATTGCAGCGCGTCGAGCAAGCGCAGCACTTCATCGAAGTTGCGCCCGGCACTCATCGGGTAGATCAGCATCGCCTTGACCTTTTTATCCGGCCCGATGATGAACACCGAACGCACCGTGGCGTTGTCCACGGCCGTGCGTGCGCCGCCACTGGCATTGGGATGGATCATGTCGTAGAGCTTGGCCACCACCAGGTTGTCGTCGCCGATCATCGGGTAGTTGACCGCATGTCCCTGGGTCTCTTCGATGTCCTTGGCCCAGTTCGCATGATTACTGACCGGGTCGACGCTGAGCCCGACGATCTTGGTGTTGCGTTTATCGAACTCCGGCTTGAGCCCTGCCATGTAACCGAGCTCAGTGGTGCACACCGGGGTGAAGTCCTTGGGATGCGAGAACAGGATCGCCCATTTGTCGCCGATCCACTCGTGGAAATGCAGGGTGCCTTCGGTGCTTTCAGCGGTAAAGTCCGGGGCTTCGTCGCCAATACGGATGGTCATGATCGTTCTCCTGACTGTTGGGTCTTAGGGAAGCCGTCGCTATTCTAACGGCCTTCATGATCTGCGTTGAACCTATCAACGCGGATCAGTATAGGAGACGCTCGAAGACATGCCGGTTACCGCCAACCCTGAATTGCGGGCCAGCCCGTAAACCGCTACACGAGCAGGCTTGCTCCCACAGGGATTGCATTTTACTGACGGGCATTCGGGCAGTCAGTTGCGCTTATTGTGGTTCCGTCACTGCGACTTGAGCCGGTTGCCGATCAAGCCCCATGAATGGCGCCTTGGCCCACACGACCTTGCCCCCGACTACCGTCATCAGCACTTCATTGCGGGCCAGTTCTGCCTCGGGCACCTGCATGAAGTTCTTGTCGAGAACGATCAGGTCGGCGAACTTGCCCACTTCAATCGAGCCGACCACAGCGTCCAGGTTCAGTTGCTCGGCGGCGTTGATCGTGATGGTGCGCAGCACGTCCGCGCGCGACAGTGCCGGATCGGCATTCAGTCTGCCGGCGTACTGGGGACCGTAGCTGTGCGGGTTCAGCGGATCGCCCGAGCGAGTGACACCAATCTTCAACGCGAGAAACTCGTCGAGCGGGTCGACGGGCCAGTCGCTGCCATACGCCACGCGGCCGCCGGCAAGGGCGATGCTGCCTGACGGCTCCATTCGGGCAAACCGCTGAGCCCCCAGGTGATCGCTGGTGCCATCGACCGTGGACGGCGCCTGTTGCGCCCACTGGAAGGACATGTTGGCGGTCACGTCGAGGGCCTTGAAGCGTGGGTAGTCGGCCGGATCAACGGATTCGTTGTGCGTGATGGTCGGGCGGAAAGCATTGCCCGGCAGTTGCTGGCGCACGTATTCGATGCCATCCAGTGACTCACGCACTGCGCGGTCGCCCGTGGCGTGCAGATGCGGATCGAGACCGGCCTGCACGGCTTGCAACAGAAGCGGCTTGAGCACTTGCGGGGGGAAATACAGCTCACCGACGTTCTTGCCGGGCGTCCACTTTGGCGCTTTCTCGGTTCCGGCATTGCGCAGGTACGGCGTCAACATCGCCCCCGTGTCCGCCGGCGCATTGATGATGCCGTCCATGAACAATTTGACGTGACGCATGCTGACGCCCGGCGCCGGTTGCGCTTGGCCCTGATCGTAAGTGGTGGCCAACGCCTTGGCCTCGGCAATGGTTTTCGCCGGGTCTGCCGCAGCGGCGGCCGGGTCCAGTTTGATCGCCAGCAAGGCCCGGGCAGTCAGCTCGCCCGACTGTTGCAGGCGGGTGAAGGCTTTGCCATTTTCCGGCCCGGACAAGGCGTCGAAGAAACTGGTGATGCCTTGCTGGCGCATCGCGTCGAGCGCCGCGCGGGTCTGCGTGAGTTTTTCTGCATCGGTGGCAGGCGGCACTACAGCGGCCATGGCATCGGCCGCACCGTCCTCGCAGATGCCGTTGGGGTTGCCGGCATTATCGCGCACGTATTTGCCATCGCTCGGATTGGCCGTGTGCTTGTTGATGCCGGCCATTTCCAGGCCTCGGGAGTTGGTCAGCACGGTATGGAAGTCGGTGGAGCGCACCTGAATCGGACGTTTGGTCTTCAGCGCATCCAGTGTCGACTTGTCCGGATCGCCGTCGAGTCCGTCCATGCCCATGCGATCCCAGCTGCCGACTTCAAGCCAGACATCGGGGCCCTTGTCCTTGTCGGCATCCAGGCACGCCTGGATGGTTTCCTGAAACGCCTTGCGCGTCATTGTCTGGTATTTCAGGTCGCACAAGGTCATGGCGCGGCCGCCGTCCCCCGGGTGCATATGCGCGTCGATGAAGCCGGGCATCAGCATGCGCCCCGCCAGATCGATCAGCTGAGTGTGTTGGCCGATGTACGAGGTAACCCCTTCGTCGCTGCCGACATAGACGATCTTCCCACCCTTCACGGCAATCGCCTGCTGCACTGAATTCTGGCCATCGACGGTATAGACATAACCGTTGCGCATCACCCTGTCAGCGGGCGCCGAGCCCGGTGTCTGACACCCCACCAGTGCCACGCAGGACACTGCCGTAGTCGTCGCAATCGCGATAAACCGCCTGGAAATTTTCAACTGCCTCACCCCTGTTCTTATCGTTTTCGAAGTGGCCCGGACAGACTGCCGCGCAAGCCCCTGATATGCAGGGCATACCCTATAGATCGCGGCCTCTGGATGGACCTCTGCAAATGAGGAGGGGTAAGGCAAATAGCCCAGCAACATCAACAACTCCGTGGGACCGGGCTTGCCCGCGATGGCGGTGTATCAGGCAAGATTGATGTCGACTGACACGCCCTAATCGCGAGCAGGCTAGCTCCCACAGGGGATTTGCATTTCAACTGGCGAGATCTACGCAATTAATCGCGGCGCGTGGCATCGCGCAGGACAGAACCCAGTTCCACCTTGCTCTTCACGCCAAGCTGCAAGTAGCAATTGCGCAGGTAGGTGCGCACCGTCGCAGGGCTCAAGGCAAGCATCCTGGCAATCTCTTTGTAGGAATGTCCCGCCGCGAACAGCATCGCTGCTGTGCGCTCCCGTGGCGCCAGCACCGCCCCGCGCGACTGTGCTTCGAGCGACAGGATGACGTGCTCGGCGTTGGGACTGAGCGTCAGCGTGCAACGGCCCAGGCGCATCACGCAGGGCGCTTTGTGCAGCTGTGCGATCACCTGCGCCGGCAACATCGAACCGCTCCACCCCGGCAACTCACGCTGAATGGCAGCGCATAGACTGGCGCCCACGTACAACAAGCTGCCGTCCATACGCGCAACGCCAAAGTCAGTCGCGCCGTTGCCGGTGTCGATGCGAATCATGTCCTGCACCTGAAACCGCCACAGCTGCAACAGGTGGTCGCAGAAAGCCGCAAACAAACCGGCCTCGCTGTCGTTGAACGCTGGAGCAGCCACGCCACGGTAAAGACAGACGAAGAACATCAAGCCGCTTTCAGGCAACTCGAAGGTAATGCACATCGGGTGGTAGAGGTCGTGGCGCCGCGCGAACGCGTCCACCCCTGCATCCGGGTCGGTGAAGCCGCTGTCGCGCACGACCGCGCCGGGCTGACTCAAGGTGTCATGGGAGAATTTGTCGCTGCCTGCACTTTTATGCCATTCGGCGGCAAACGATGCCGGCAGGTTGATACGCCCGTGCATCCAGCTCCTGGGGGGAGCATCGGCCTCTGAGGCGGACATCTCGCCCCACCACGCCGAAGCGAACGGCACCAGTTCGCGAAACGCTTGCAGTCCGTCTGCGATGAACTGCGATGAGCCTCGATCTCGCGCCAGCCGCCCCAAGTGCAGCACACACAGATTGAACGCTTTGAGCGTGGCCATCGACGCCTGGGTGCCGACCTCTTCTCCCTCCTCCATCGTGCCGATCCTGTTCGCTGTACGACGTATTTTTCCGACGATGCCATAGGGGCCATCGCAGCGCCATTGGCATTTTTCAAGCCTCCTATTCATACGCAATCCGGCAACAGTGTTTGTCCAGCTGGACGCTGTTTGAGGAAGGGCTGAACACCTAGCATTGTCACTAACCCGGTACACCGATGACGCAAGGCGCCACTGGCCCGTCGGGTCAACCCAAGACGAAACGGAGAATCAAATGAAAATCCTCAAAGTAGCGCTGTTCCTGGCGCTGGGCGGTTTAGGCACACAGGCCTTTGCAGACAGCGGCCACTCAACGACCGGAGCCGACAAAACACCGGTTGAAAGCTACGTTTATGGCACGTCGCTGGACATCAAGAAAATCATCGCGATCTCAGACATTCCCAACGAATGCGCACCGGTTGCGGCGCAAATGACTTACGAAGACTCTCAAGGTCAACGTCACATCCTTCAGTACCAAGTGATGGGCACCGGATGTTCAAATGGTTGAAAACAGTCAGGATGATGGAGGGTCGACACTCCATGCCTGCGCTGTTCGTGAAGTTACTTTTTTTTCGCCGAACCGACGATTTTTTCGTCGCTGGCCAACACGTCCGGGATGGAATGCTTAAGAAACTCCACCCAGGTCTTTATTTTTGCATCGACGAATTTTCGTGACGGGTAGATCGCATACAGATTCAGTTCTTCCAGATGGTGCTCGGGCAACACGCGCATCAACGTGCCCGCTCTCAAGCCATCGACCGCAGAAGCAATCGGCTGAATACCGATGCCCATGCCATTGGCAATCGCCACCGTCATGCCATCGGCGGTGTTGATGTGGAACGGAGATGACGACACGTTCACCGTCTCCACACCTTCGGGCCCTTCCAGTACCCAGCTTTCAACCGGCATCACCGTGTTGACGATTTTTAAACAGTCATGGGCGGCCAACGCCTGCGGTGAATCGGGGTATCCGCGTTTCCTCAAGTACCCCGGCGACGCGCAAAGAATGCTGTACGTAATGCCGAGCCGCTGCGCGACAAACCCTGAATCGGGCAAGTCACGGGCCAACACAATCGACATGTCATAGCCCTCCTCCAGCAGATCCGGCAGTCGATTGGTCAGCGTCAGATCAAACATCACCGAAGGGTGCGTCTCTCTGTATTTGGCAATCGCATCGATCACATAGTGATTGCCCACCGCTGCCATCGCGTGGATTTTCAGCCGCCCCACAGGCAGGGTGTGCGCCGTGCCCGCCTCCTGCTCCGCATCACGTATCTCTTCCAGAATCTTCTCGCAGCGCTGCAAATAACGCAGGCCTGCTTCAGTCAATGCCAGGCGCCGGGTGGTGCGGTTGATCAACCGTGTCTGCAGCCTGGCTTCCAGGCTGGAGACCGCTTTGGAAACGTTCGTCGTGGTGGTGTCCAACACATCAGCCGCTGCCGTAAAACTGCCACTTTGGGCCACCGCAACGAAAAAGCGCATGGTCTGGAAAACGTCCATCGTTTTCACCTCGGGAAAATAGAGAAACGGGGCGGGCCTGTGGCGGGCCGCCCCTGTGTCATGGGCTATTTCTTGCGGGGAATAAATCCAGGCACACCGGTTTCCACCACCGAGTTGAAGCGGATCCTTGTCGTAATGTCCTGCTGGATTTCAGCCATGGCCCGTTGTGGCAACGTCGAAATATCAAAGTTTTCCTGAATATGACTCGGTGTAGCAGACGTGGTCAGAAAAGCGACTCCTCGCTGTACAGACCAGGCCAATGCCACTTGAGCCGGGGTCTTCTGCACACGCTTGGCAATCTGGGTAATCACCGGTTCTTCCAGCACGTTGGGCACCATGCCGTGCCCCAGTGGCGCGAACGCCAGGACGATAATCCCGTGTTGCTTGCAGTATTCCAGCAACTCCCATTCAGGCAGATAAGGGTGGGATTCAACCTGCACCACCGCTGGCTTTATCCGCGCCACGGCGACAATTTCCCGCAGTTTTTCAAGCGTGATGTCCGACAAGCCGATGGCCCCGCAGCGGCCTTCGTCCACCAGACGTTCCAGCGCCCTCCAGGTCTCGATCAGCGTGACGCCGTTGTCATAGATCACGTGCCCCTCTTCATCCCTCGGGTCCTGGTTGTCGCCGGGTTGAAAGGCAAAGGGCGTATGAATCAGGTAGCAGTCGATGTAATCGACCTGAAGACGCCGGCAACTGGCCTCGAACGCCGGCAGGACACGCTCGGGACGGTGGTTGGTGTTCCACAGTTTGGTGGTGATGAACAGGTCTTCGCGGCGGATCTTTCCTTCATCGAGGACTTCCTTGAACGCAACGCCGATCTGTTCTTCATTGCGATAGCGCTCGGCGCAATCGAAATGACGAAAGCCGGCCTCCAGCGCGGCCTTGACCGCTTGCGTGGTGACGCTGAGGTCGCGAAACAGGGTGCCGAAGCCTACGGCCGGCATTGCACTGGAGCCGTTGTTCAACGGGAATTGGGTGTCGCGCAGATCATCGTAAAATGATTCGTACATCTCTCTTACTCCAAAAAGTCCGGGGTTATTGATACGAAGGCTTCGGTTCATCGCGACTGGCAACGCGTTGCTCGAACGCACCGACGGAATTGCCGCCGAGCGCTACATAGAGCTGCACCGTGTCGAGGTATTGCGCGGTTTTCACTTTGATTTGACCCAGCAGTGCCTGTTCATAAGCGCGCTCCGCTTCCAACACCTGGAGAATGCTGTTCTCGCCCTGTGCGTAGGCTTGCTGGTTCAACTGAAAACTGCTTTCGGCCGCGCGTAACGCGTCTGCCTGCGCCAGGTTTTCCTCGGCGTCATGGTTGATGGCCTGCAACGAGTCAGCGACCTGGCCGAACGACTGAATGACCGTCTGCTGGTAGCCGGCGAGCGTCGCCTTGTAGCCGTCGACGGCTGCCTGACGTTCTGCCTTGAGCGTTCCGCCATCGAAGAGCGGCCCCGCGATCCCGGCCGCAAAGCCCCAGAGCGCCGCGCCGCCATTGCCCGAAGCGGCCTGTACCAGCGACGCCGACAGCGTGACATGCGGATAGAGATTGGCGGTCGCAACGCCCACTGCCGCGCTGGCCATGTGCAATTCGGCTTCAGCTTGCAATACGTCCGGCCGACCGTGGGCCATTTCCGAAGGCACGCTGACGGGCACGTTGGCCGGCAACACGAACTCGGCAAAATCGAAGTCCGGCGCGATCCAGTCGCCAGGGCCTTTGCCGGTGAGAATCGACAGCGCGTGGCGGGCGGCATCGCGCTGCTGAGCGAGCGGCGGCAACAGCGTGCGGTCCTGGGCGAGTCGGGTTTCGGCCAGCGAAACGTCGATCTGCGTGGTGGCGCCGCTGACGTGTGCCCTACGCACCAGGTCGAGGTTTTTCGTGTCATTGGCCAGCAACTTCTCGACAGCCGCCATCTGCGCGTTGGCCGACGCGACCAGCAACGCCTGGCTCGCGACGTTGCCCGTCAAGGTCAAATAGGCCGCTTCGTAGCGATGCTTCTGCAGATCGGTAAACGCTTCTTGCTGTTCGACCAGGCGTTTGTTGCCGCCGAACACATCGAGGTCGAAGCCAACCCGTGGACCGATCGCATAGAAATTAGTGGTGGTGGGCTCCTTCGCGTTATGCACCCGTTGGCGGCCCGCCTGGCCGCCAAAATCGACTTGCGGGTACAGCGCACCTTGCGCCGCGGCCACCGAAGACGATGCTTGCCGGATGGTTGCATCCGCAGCCACCAGCTCGAGATTGCCTTCGATGGCGCGGCGTACAACCTTGTCGAGCTTCGGCGACTGGAACGCCGTCCACCAGTTGCCGTTGACCTTCTGGCCGAGGGCGATGTGCTGTTCACCCGGCGTATTGCCACGCGGACCTAGGCGCTGCTCGGCCTGTTGATCGTAGTGCTGCGACTCGCTCGGCGGTTGCATTTGATAGTCAGGGCCGACGGTGCAGGCGGTCAGGAATGCAAGGGCCGCCATCGCGCCGAACGTGGTTCTGAAGGTCTGTCTGTTGATCAAGCGTGCAGAGGATTTCATTGGGCAAACTCCACGAAAACTATTGGGCCGAAACCGGCTTGCGAAGAAAGACAACCAGTGGACTCACCACCAGCATCGCCACCATCAAAATCTTGAATTGATCGATCACCGCGATGAACGCCGCTTGCCCTGTGATCATTTCGTTGAGCCCCGCCAATGCTTGCAGGGACGTCGGCGCCGGGCGATACGGTGTCAGGTTGCTGGCCAGCGCCAGGTGCATCGCTTGCGTGTTGTTGAAGAAAAACAGCTGCACAATCGCCACGCCCAACGTGCTGCCGTAGACCCGGAACAGATTGAAAATGCCGGTGCCTTCCGGGCGTAACGCTGGATCGAGCGTGCTGAACGCGACTTTCGTCAGCGACGGCATCAACATGCCGATGCCGATGCCCTGGATCGCCCCCGCCACTGCCACCGGCGACCAGTCCATCAGCGGCGAGTAACCGAGCATCAGCCAGTTGGCGTAAACCACCAGCGCCACGCCCACCGCCACGAAAAACCGCCGGTCAAAGCGCTCGGGGACACGCCCCATCAGCAGAAACGCACCGACCAGTCCGATGCCGCGCGGGATCGTCAGGGACCCGGTGGTGTCCGGCGGATAACCGAGAATCTCGTCGAGCATCGGCGACGTCAGGGCCATGGTCGACAACAGTACAAACCCCACGGCGAAGAAGATCGTCGTCGACAGCACGAAGTTGCGGTCCTGGAACAAGCGCTTGTTGAGGAAATGCACCTTCGTGGTCAACACATGCACCGCGAACAGGTAGAGCCCCAGGGCACAGCCGATGGCCTCCAGCCAGATCTCGGTCGAGGCGAACCAGTCCAGGCGTTCGCCACGGTCGAGCAGCATTTGCAGGCTGATCAAACCCAGCGTGAAGCTGCCAAAGCCAAAGAAGTCAAACGACGGACGCTTCTCAGCCTTTTTCTCAGCCAGCAACAGCGCGATCACCAAGCCGATAAACGCCGACAACGGAACGCTGATGTAGAAGATCGGGCGCCACCCGAAATGCTCGCCAATCAGGCCGCCGATGCTCGGGCCGCTGACGATGCCGAACAGCACGATGGCGGTCCAGGTCGCGCCAAATTTTGCCCGTTTTTCCAGTGCCAACGTCTCCATGGCAATCGCCATCGACAGCGGCGCCAGCACGCCACTCGCCAGGCCCTGGATAATCCGCGCGCCGATGAACTCCAGCGGCGTTGTGGCCTGCGTGGCGAGCAGCAGGCCCAGGACGAAAAAGGCCAGCGCGGTTTGATACATTCGCTTGAGGCCATAGCGTCCGGCGAGCCATTGCGCAATCGGCATAGTGATGGCGCTCGCCGCCAGGTACGAGGTGAAGACCCACCCCGCCTGGTCGTCGGTCATCGACAGACTGCCCTGAATCAACCTGAGTACGGCGTTGGGAAGTGGCAGGCTCGCCGACTGCATATAAGTGGCAAGCAGCGTGGCGAACCTTAACGTTCCCGCACCTTGAGGTCCGGCATGGTTGGCGTTCATCAGAAGTTACCTGCGGTCAACAGTGCCTTGAGCGGATGCCACCAAGGCGTGCGAAAGCCGGTATCGACCTTGACCGTGGCGCTGGTGCCCGAGAACAGCGGCAAGGCGGGATCGGTTTCATCGAGTTCGAGCCGTACCGGGACACGCTGGACCACCTTGACCCAGTTGCCGGTCGCATTTTCCGGTGGCAGCAAGGCGAAGTCGGAGCCGGCACCCGGGCTCATGCTGGTCACGTGGGCTTTGAAAATGTGATCAGGGTAAGTGTCGATGCTGACGGTCGCTTCCTGGCCTGGGCGCATATGGGTGACGTCGGTTTCGCGGAAATTGGCCTCGACCCAGATCTCGCGATCAGACAGCAGCGCAAAGGCTGGCGCGCCGCTGTTGACGTAGTTGCCCACCTGCAAGTCATCGACCTTGGCTACCGTGCCGTCGTCCGGCGCATACACGGTTGCGTACGAAAGATAGAGCTGCGCCTCGTCGAGTTGCGCCTTGGCTTCGCGAACCGTCGGATGGGTGTCGACTTCAATCGTCGGATTGCCGTTCAGGGCAACCACGGTGCTGGCGATCTGTTGTTCGACAGACGCGATCCGTTGCCGGGCCACTTTGAGGTCGGTGTCGGCACGCTCGTAAATGGCGCGCGAGACGAACTCAGTCGCGACCAGCGCTTTCTTGCGGGCAAATTCGCGCTGATCGAAATCGGCCGACTCTTTGGCCGACTGCAACTCAGCCTGCTGCTGGCGGTAACTGGCTTTGAGCCCGTCGATGCGCAGACGTGCCACGTTCAACTGTGCTTCGGCGCGATCAACGGCGATCTGCAGCGGTTTCGGATCGATCCGGAACAGCACCTGGCCTTTGTGCACCCGCTGATTGTCCTCGACCGCGATTTCCACGACTTGCCCGGAAATGCGCGCATTGATCGACGCTTTCGCCACTCGGGCGTAAGCGTTATCCGTAGAAATGAAAGCGGCGCCAGCCTGATAGCGGGCGTAGCCCAGCGCGGCGAAGATCACCGGCAAACCGATCATCAGCCACGGTCGCAGTTTCTGTTTGAACGGTTTCTTGATGGGCGCCTGGCCAGGGTTCACGCCTGGGTGCTCGAAGCTCTGTGACGCCGGGATGTCGAACTGTTTAGTCATGATCGAATACACCTTTAACCGGGAAATCAGGCCGGCCAACGCTGTGCCGGGCCGGACATCAATAGTTGCTGTGAGGAATCAAGCCCGAGCACGGACGGGAGGATCGCTCCGCCGCACCTGTTTCGTCGCCGCAACACTCAGTTCGAGCTCCGCTTCAACAAACCGTAAACCAAGGAATTTCTGGTTCCTTAATTTTGTGCGATGGTGTAAGAATATCCCCACACCCACCTTCCATCAAGGATTTTGTACAACATGGCACAAAAAAAGATTACCGAGGGAAAAGGCCGTGGCCGCCCTCGCGCCTATGACCCGCAAACCGCCCTGCAGCAAGCGCTTGGTGTGTTCTGGAGCACCGGCTATTCAGGCGCCTCGCTGGACAGCATCGCCACCGCAGCCGGGATGAATCGCCCCAGCCTCTACGCGGCATTCGGTGACAAACACGCGCTTTACATAAAAGCGCTTGAGCAATATTGGGAATTTGCCGCCGCGGCGATGCACGAGGCGCTGACCGACACCCAGCTGCCGCTACGCGATGCATTGATGCGGTTCTACGAAGGGCAGCTGTCGATCTATTTCTCGGGCGACGGCCAACCGCGCGGCTGCTTTGCGATCGGCACGGCAACCACCGAAGCCGTCGAGGACCCGGAAATTCGCGAGGTGCTTTCAGACCGGCTCAGCAGGCTCGACACCGACCTGGAAGCGCGCCTGCGAACGGCCATCGAGTCCGGCGAACTGAAAAGTGATGTCGACGCCGCCGCCCTCGCCGTCCTCGCCTCCTCCCTGCTGCACAGCATTTCTATCCGCGCACGGGCGGGCAAATCCCGCGAAGAACTGACGGATCTGGCGCGTAATGCGGTCAGCGTGATCTGCGGTGTGCGAGGTTGATCGTGAGTGAAGGACTTGAAGACATTCTGGCTGGCCAGCTGACGGTGATTTTTTGTGGCATCAATCCGGGCCTGACCGCTGCCGCTCAAGGGCATCACTTTGCCGGCAGAGGCAATCGCTTCTGGCGCACGCTGCACCTCGCCGGTTTTACACCTGAGGAAGTGCGCCCGGAAAACGATCGGACGATCTTGCAATATCAGTGTGGATTGACGGCCGTGGTTGAGCGGCCGACCGCGCGGGCGGATCAGCTGTCGTTGCACGAATTCACCGCAGCGGCGGCCGATTTCGAACGCAAGATCGAACGCTACGCGCCGCGCTGTGTGGCGTTTCTCGGCAAAGCGGCTTATTGCGCGCTGTCCGGCCAGCGGCAAATCAACTGGGGGCGGCAATCCCAAACTTTTGGCAACGCTTTGGTCTGGGTCCTGCCCAATCCGAGTGGGCGAAATCTCGCGTTCACCCAGGATCAACTGGTGGACGCCTACCGCCAACTCCGCTGTGCGATGAATTAGCCCGGTCTGCGAATGGCCACCGCGCATAACTTGTGTTCGGCGGACGTAGGCTAAGCTAAGAGCAGCTTATTGCTCACGATGCTCGCGTCTGCAGGTTTTGGTTTGTTCTGGAGAGCGTCTGCAACAGCTATCTCAGACAGGCCCAACCTATTCACGCAGGATTACGTGATGACCGAGCCCTTCCTCACTTTCGAGCAACTCAAGCGCGCTGCTGCCTCTGGCGAAATCGATACCGTTCTGGTGTGCATGGTCGACATGCAGGGCCGGTTGGTCGGCAAGCGATTTCAGGTCGAGTTTTTCATCGACAGCGGACATGAAGAAACCCACTGCTGCAATTACCTGCTGGCCGACGACATCGACATGGAGCCCGTGCCGGGCTACGCCGCCGCCAGTTGGAGCAAAGGCTACGGCGACTTCGTGCTCAAGCCCGACATGGCCACGTTACGACGGGTGCCGTGGCTCGAGTGCACGGCGCTGGTGCTGTGCGATGTGCTTGATCATCACCATCGAAAGGACTTGCCCCACAGCCCGAGGGCCATCCTGAAAAAGCAGATCGAGCGTCTGCGCGAACGCGGCTACACCGGCATGTTCGCCTCGGAACTTGAGTTCTACCTGTTCGACGAGAGCTACGAGGCCATCCACAAACGCAACTACCACAAGCCAAAAACCGCCGGCCACTACATCGAGGATTACAACATCCTCCAGACCACCCGCGAAGAGCCGGTGCTGCGGGCGATTCGCAAGCATCTGCAAGCCAGCGGCATCCCCGTGGAAAACTCCAAGGGTGAATGGGGACCGGGACAGGAAGAGATCAACATTCGCTACGCCGATGCGCTGACGATGGCCGACCACCACGTCATCATCAAACACGCCTGCAAGGAGATTGCGCAACTGCAGGGCAAGGCGATCACGTTCATGGCCAAGTGGCGTTATGACGCCGCCGGTTCCAGCAGCCATATCCACAATTCACTGTGGGACAAGAACGGCAAGAAGCCGCTGTTCTTCGACGCCAAGGCTGAGTTCGGCATGTCGAAACTGATGCGTGCCTGGGTGGCCGGGCAGCTCAAATACGCCAACGACATCACCTGTTTTCTCGCGCCGTACATCAATTCCTATAAGCGCTTCCAGGCCGGCACCTTTGCGCCGACGCGGGCGGTGTGGAGCCGCGACAATCGCACCGCAGGCTTTCGCCTGTGCGCAGAAAGCAGCAAGTCCATCCGCATTGAATGCCGCATCGGTGGCGCCGACCTCAACCCTTACCTGGCCTTCGCCGCGTTGATCGCTGCGGGCCTGGCCGGTATCGACGAGAAGCTCAACCTCGCGCAGCCCTTTGAAGGCGATGCCTACGTCGACGAACACTTGCCTGAAGTGTCGAAGACCTTGCGCGAAGCCTGCACAGCGCTCAAGGGCTCGACGATGTTGCGCGAAGCGTTCGGCGATGAAGTGATCGACCACTACGTGCACACCGCCGAATGGGAGCAGAAGGAATACGACCGGCGCATCACCGACTGGGAATTGCAGCGCGGCTTTGAGCGCTATTGAGGCGATCATGACTTCGATGATTCAACTCATCTCACCGGTCGATGGCCGGGTCTATGCCGAACGTCACTGTGCCGATGCAGTGCAACTCAACCAGGCGCTGACGGCTGCCGCAGCCGCCCAGGTGCAATGGAAACGCAGACCACTGAGCGAACGCGCCGCTTTTTGCCGTGCGGCGGTGGACGCGATGCTGGCCATGAAGGACGAAATCGTCCCGGAACTGGCCTGGCAGATGGGCCGCCCGGTGCGCTATGGCGCGGGAGAACTGCGCGGCTTCGAAGAACGCGCCCGGCACATGATCGCCATTGCGCCCAAAGCCCTGGCAACGATAGAGCCCACGCCGATTGCGGGATTTCGCCGCTATATCAAACGTGAGCCGCTGGGTACGGTGTTGGTTGTCGCGCCCTGGAATTACCCCTATCTGACGGCGGTGAACACGATCATTCCGGCGCTGATGGCCGGCAACAGCGTCATCCTCAAACACGCCTCGCAAACGCTGCTGGTGGGCGAACGGTTCGCCGAAGCGTTTCGCCGCGCCAATCTGCCGGAAGGCCTGTTCCACAATTTGCTGCTCGATCATCAGCAGACCGCGTCGATGATTGCCTCTGGCCGCGTGCAGCAAGTGAACTTCACCGGTTCGGTCGCCGCCGGCAAGGCCATGGAAACCGCCGCCACGGGACGCTTCCTCGGCATCGGCCTGGAACTCGGCGGCAAAGACCCGGCCTACGTTCGCGCAGACGCCAACGTCGAACACGCGGTAGAAAACCTGGTGGACGGCAGCTTCTTCAACTCCGGGCAAAGCTGCTGCGCCGTTGAACGCATCTATGTTGATCAGAAAATCTACCCGGCCTTTGTCGAGCGATTCGTCGCCCTGACGAATCAATACGTGCTGGGCAATCCACTGGATGACGCCACCACCCTCGGTCCGCTGGTGAACCCGGGCGCTGCAGAATTCGTCCGTGGCCAGATCGCCGAGGCGCTGGCAAAAGGCGCCAAGGCCCTGATCGATCCGAAAGCCTTCCCCCTTGATGCGCCGGGCAGCGCCTACCTCGCGCCGCAGGTATTGGTCGACGTCAGCCATGACATGTCGGTCATGCGCGAGGAAAGCTTTGGTCCGGTGGTCGGCATCATGCCGGTGGCCAGCGACGACGAAGCCATTGCCTTGATGAACGACAGTGAATTCGGCCTCAGCGCGTCCCTCTGGACGCAAGACCTCGCTGCAGCCGAACGCCTGGGCGATCAGATCGACACCGGCACCGTGTTCATGAACCGCTGCGATTACCTGGACCCGGCCCTGGCCTGGACCGGGGTGAAGCACAGCGGGCGCGGCGTCACGCTGTCATCCCTGGGCTACGAACACCTGACCCGAGCGAAATCCTTCCATCTTCGCCACGAGACCTGAGCCATGAGCCTGACCGGAAACTGGAACTACCCCACGAGCATTCGTTTCGGCGTCGGCCGCATCGCCGAACTGGCCGAAGTCTGTCGCAGCCAGGGTATCCAGCGACCGTTGCTGGTCACCGACAGCGGCCTGGCGCGCGCCCCGATCACCATCGCGGCGGTCGACGCCTTGCGCGCGGCCGGCCTGGGTGTCGCGCTGTTTTGCGACCTGAAGCCCAATCCCGTCGAAGCCAACCTGGCCGGTGGGCTCGATGCCTGGCGCGCGGGCAAACACGATGGCGTGGTTGCGTTCGGCGGAGGCAGCGGCCTGGACATGGGCAAACTCATCGCCTTCATGAGCGGCCAGACCCGGCCGGTCTGGGATTTCGAAGACATCGGCGACTACTGGACCCGCGCCGACGACAGCCGGATCGCCCCTGTCATCGCCGTGCCAACGACGGCGGGCACCGGTTCCGAAGTGGGCCGTGCGGCGGTGATCATCGACGAGCAAACCCACACCAAACGCATCATCTTTCACCCGAAAATGATGCCGCGCGTGGTCATCAGCGACCCGGCCCTGACCGTCGGCATGCCGGCAAAAGTCACCGCCGGTACAGGCATGGATGCGTTGGCGCATTGCCTGGAATCCTACTGCGCCCCCGGTTTTCACCCGATGGCCGACGGCATCGCGGTGGAAGGCATGCGCCTGGTGGCCAGTGCCTTGGTGCGGGCGGTGCATACGCCGTCCGACCTTGACGCACGTGCGCAAATGCTCGCCGCAGCGGCAATGGGCGCCACCGCTTTCCAGAAAGGCCTGGGCGGGATGCACGCCCTCTCGCATCCGGTGGGCGCGCTGTATGACACCCATCACGGCATGACCAACGCCACGTTCATGCCCTATGTCTTGCAGTTCAATCGTCCCGCCATCGAAGAACGCATCACGCGCCTGGCGGCTTACTTGCGATTGCCCTCGCCCGGCTTCGACAGCTTCCTGGCCTTCCTCCTCAAGCTGCGCAAGGACATCGGCGTGCCGCACACGTTGATAGAACTGGGCGTGGATGATCGGCAGGCCGATTTGATCGCAGACATGGCGATTGTCGATCCGTCTGCCAGTGGCAACCCGCTGCCATTGACACGGGCCGGTGCCGCACAGATTTTTGACGCGGCGTATCACGGCCGTCTCTAGAGCCGTTGTCGCGCGGACAGCGTTGCAAAAAGGAGCAGTACGACAAGGGGTTGAAGACCAGGCCATCCGGGACCCCGGATGGATGCGTATCAAAACCTGAAGGGGCACACGACATGAAGCCAGCAAGCCCGCACGATGATGACGTCAAGGTGCTGCACAGCATGGGCTATGCCCAGCAGCTCTCGCGACGCATGGGCGTTTTCTCCAACTTTGCCATTTCCTTTTCGATCATCTGCATCCTCTCGGGTGGCATCAACTCACTCGCCCAGGGCACCTCGGGCGCGGGCGGCGCATCCATCGGTATCGGCTGGCCGATCGGTTGCCTGATCTCCGGGGTCTTCGCCATGGCCATGGCGCAGATCTCCTCCGCCTACCCCACCGCTGGCGGCCTCTATCACTGGGGCTCGATTCTCGGTAACCGCTTCACCGGCTGGCTGACGGCCTGGTTCAACCTGTTGGGCCTGATCACCGTGCTTGGCGCGATCAACGTCGGGACGTATTACTTCTTTTTCGGCGCCTTCGGACCGGCATTGGGCATGGAAGACACCATCACGACAAGGGTGATTTTCCTGGCGATCCTCACGGGCCTCCAGGCCTTGTGCAATCACCTGGGGATTGGCCTGACCGCCAAACTCACCGACTTCTCGGGGTATCTGATCTTCGCCACCGCGCTCGCGCTGACCATCGTCTGCCTGATATCGGCGCCCAGTTATGAGTTCGCCCGGTTATGGACCTTCAGCAACTATTCCGGCGAAGCAGGCGGCAACGTCTGGCCGCAGGTCTCGAACAGCTGGGTGTTCATGCTCGGCCTGCTGTTGCCGATCTACACCATCACCGGCTATGACGCCTCCGCGCACACCTCGGAAGAGACACACAACGCGACCTTGTCGGTGCCACGCGGCATGGTCACTTCAGTGGTCTGGTCGCTGCTGTTCGGCTGGCTCATGCTCTGCTCGTTTGTCCTGATGCTGCCGAGCATGGACGAGGCCGCCAAGCACGGCTGGACCGTATTTTTCTGGGCGATGGACACCCAAGTCAACCCGACCGTAAAAACGGCGCTGTACGTGGCCATTTTCATTTCACAAGTGCTCTGCGGACTGGCGACCGTCACCTCGGTCTCACGCATGATCTTCGCGTTCTCCCGTGACGGCGGCCTGCCCTTCTCCAAGGCACTTTCCTCCGTTTCGCCAACCCTTCGCAGCCCGGTGGCGGCGATCTGGACCGGCGCCACGCTCGCGGTATTGTTCGACTGGGGATCGTCGGTGATATCGATCGGTGAAACGCCGGTCTACACCATCGTCGTGTCCTGCACGGTGATCTTCCTGTTCTTCTCCTTCATCATCCCCATCGTGCTCGGCCTGTTCACCTACGGCACCTCGAAGTGGCCCACCATGGGGCCGTGGAACATGGGGCGATTCTGGTACACGGTGTTCGCCCTGCTCTCGGTCCTCTCGATGGTGATCATCTTCGTCATCGGCATCCAGCCACCCAACGAATGGGCGCTGTACATCACCATTGGCTTCCTGGTGCTGACCGCCATCGTCTGGTTCGGCTTCGAAGCCCGCCGCTTCCAGGGACCGCCAAAGGGCGATTTGATCGTCAGGCGCCAGGCCGAAATTGTCGCGGAGGAAGAAGCGCTCAACAGACGCGCTGGAAACTGATACTGGCGCCATAAAAAACGGGGCGCTGAGCGCCCCGATTTTATGAAGACAGATAAATCGAAGGATAAGAAACCTGTGGCGAGGGACAGCAGTTACGCAGGTGGGTCAATCCTGTCCAGCACGCGGTTTGCGGTGATTTCCGCGACCATGATGCTGTTTGAAATGTCACTGATGGGCAGTGACACGGATCAAGTTACCGAGTGAGCATTTCGGCACTGTTATCGAGCATTTCGGCACAGTAACCACTCTTTGCTCAACCTAGACTCGAGCTTCACTTTAAGACTCGGATGGAGTCGCGATGAATATCAAATTAATCCTGCCTGCACTTTCCATGGCCGTTACATTCAGTGGATACGCTGCCGATTTCTCACTGACCAGCCGGGATATTGCTGACAATCGCCCGCTGACCAGTCGCGAAGTGTTTCAGGGCTTCGGTTGCGAAGGTGGCAACACTTCTCCTGAGCTTTCCTGGATCAACGCCCCCGCAGGTACCAAAAGCTACGCAATCACCGTTTACGATCCCGATGCACCAACCGGTAGCGGTTGGTGGCACTGGACGGTGGTTAACCTGCCAACTTCCACCAATAGCTTGCCAAGAGGAGTGGGGGCGAACCTGCCTGTCGGTGCAGTACAAGGGCGAACCGATTATGGTCAGCCGGGATTCGGTGGAGTTTGCCCACCTGTAGGAGATAAACCCCATCGCTATCAATTCACCGTATGGGCATTGAAAGTCGATAAGCTACCGCTCGACAACCAGGCGAGTGGAGCCTTGGTGGGTTATATGCTCAACGCCAACGCCTTGGCCAAAGCGACCATTACTTCAACTTACGGACGTTAAGCGATGCGCCCTTGTGACGGCATACAGCACCGGGAAAAAATTATCGATGCATGTGTCATTCGGGCGCGACGACCCCTTACATTGCCACGGGTGCCGGTGTTCGTGAGCACCTTGTGTCGAGTACGACAGGGGGAAAAACTGTTGCAATGGGATGACCGGGAAATGCGCGCAGGGCCAAATCATCTAATTTTGATGCCGGCCGGGCGCGAGCTTGGTATCTCCAACTTCCCCGGCCCTCACGGTCACTACATCGCCGATGCGGTGAGCTTTCCCGTCTCGACATTGCGTAACTTCAGCACCCGATATAGCCAGCAGATTATGAGCTGTCGCGGTGTATTGAAGACCGACCTATGCGTTCCCCTGGACAGGCATACAACCCAGGCATGGGAGCAGTTGTTGGCCGCCATCAACGCGAACGCCCCGCAGGCGCTATGCACACATTATGGGGAAGCGGTTCTGCTGAGCCTATGCCTTGGCGGCCAGATCGGCCCGCTGCTGATGAGTCGCAACGATCCACTGTGTGAACGTGTGCAGCAACTAGTAATGGCCAGCCCGGAGAGAGACTGGACGGTTGCGAGCATCGCACAACACATGAACCTGGGTGAGTCGACATTGCGTCGCCAACTGGCCAAAGAAGGTAATAGTTTCAGGAATATTCTGGAGAGCGTTCGACTGTCGACAGCATTACAACGGTTACAAACAACTTCTCGCCCGATCGGTGAAATTGCCGGCGCCTGCGGTTACGCCTCGGCCTCACGTTTTGCTGTGCGCTTTCGCTCACACTATGGCCTGTCACCACGTGAATTGCGGGCATCGATTTAACTCCCTTTCTCCGCATCTGGTCCCCTTTTTGAACCAGAAGATTTCTTCATGGAACACAGACACACCCCTCTCCCCCTTCAGGCCCAATGATAGAATTTTTGTTTTGAAAAAGGAGTTTCATCCGTGGAGCCTGGAAAAAAGAGTTGCCCCTATTGCGCGGAAGTCATCATGGCGGAAGCCATTTTATGCAAGCACTGCCAATCCGACCTCAGGCAGAAAATACGGATTGCGCCACAGGGGCCACTACCGTTGGAAAGGAGAATGGGCCCTGTCAGCAAGGTCTTCGTCGCAATCATTATTGCCGCAACCTTGTACTGGGCTTTCGGTTTTTATGTCAGAGACACACCAGAAGACCTGGGAAGAATACAAGCCCAAGATGCCGTCGAACTATGCCGTCAGGAAGTAGACAGCTACTCCGGCCCGGCAGCAGGGAAAAGCGTAATCGCTGATTCGTGTCGAAAACTGGAGGACGAATTGCGCAAGAGTTTTGGCCGTGTGCCATAGGAAAAATCGTTGACGAAGCCCGCCATTGAGCGGGCTTTTTTTATCTTTGGCAACCTCAGCTTCTTTCGCTGTCCACGGTTCGTGATCGTTCCCACGCTCTGAGTGGGAATGCATCCCGTGACGCTCCGCGTCACCCTGGCGCAAGACTCAAGCCGGGTGTCGACAGCGGAACGCAGAGCGTCCCCGGCGGCATTCCCACGCGGAGCATGGGAACGATCAACAGCAACGCATTTTTAAGTGAACAGCATTACACCGGGCGACCAACGTTCTCAGGGACGAGTCCCCACCTCAGCTTCTTGCGCTGTCCACGGTTTGACTTGCTCGCTGAGTGTCAGCCCCAAACCGGGACGTGTGGGGACCAGCATGCGGCCGTCGCGGGTTTCCAGGCGTTCGTTGAAGAGCGGCTCAAGCCATTCGAAGTGTTCGACCCACGGTTCGGTCGGGTACGCCGCCGCCAAGTGAACGTGCAACTCCATGGCAAAGTGCGGAGCCAGCATCAGTCCCGCTTGCTCGGCCATTGCTGCGACCTTCAGGTAAGGGGTGATACCGCCTACTCGTGGTGCATCGGGCATCAGGAAGTCAGCGCCGCGCAGCTTGATGAACTCGGCGTGCTCGGCAACGCTGGTGAGCATTTCACCCGTGGCTATCGGCGTATCGAATTGTTGCGCCAACGCGGCGTGGCCCTCGGCGTCATAGCAGTCCAGCGGTTCTTCAATCCAGATCAGGTTGTACTCTTCGAACTGGCGGCACATGCGCTGGGCAGTCGGGCGATCCCATTGCTGGTTCGCATCAACCATCAGAGGGAAGTTGTCCCCCAAGTGCTTGCGCACCGTGCTGACACGCTCAATATCGATGGCACAATCCGGCTGCCCGACTTTAAGTTTGATACCACCAATGCCCTTCTCCCGGGACAGGTCGGTGTTCTTCATCAACTGATCAAGCGGCGTGTGAAGGAAACCACCCGAGGTGTTGTAGCAGCGTACCGAATCGCGTTGAGCACCGAGCAATCGGGCCAGTGACAAGTTGGCGCGCTTGGCTTTCAAATCCCACAGCGCCACGTCGAAGGCGCCGATGGCCTGAGTCGACATGCCACTGCGGCCTACGGACGCGCCGGCCCAGCACAGCTTGGTCCAAAGCTTGGAAATGTCACTCGGGTTTTCCCCGATCAGCGCCGGAGCGATTTCCTTTGCGTGGGCGAATTGACCCGGCCCGCCTGCACGCTTGGAGTAGCTGAAACCAAGGCCACGGTGACCATCGATGGTTTCGATTTCCGCGAACAGGATGGCGATCTCGGTCATCGGCTTTTGCCGTCCGGTCAGCACCTTGGCATCGCTGATCGGATTGGCCAGAGGCAGAATTACCGAAGAGACCCGAACCCAGGCAATGCGATCATCGTCGGAGGATTTGATAGCTTCTTGTTGTGCGAGCATGTTGCTCTCCTTAACAGTGATGAGGTCTTGAAAGAGATCAGGTACGTGGATTCGAAAACTGGGGATTCACCGCAACGCCTTCGGCAGGGTTGACCGGTAGATCTTCGAAATCATCAAGTTGCAGGCGCTTGAGTGGCCCGACGATAAACAGGTAGGAAAACGCGCCGAGCAATCCCATGCCCGCGACATACATCAGCGCGACATCGAAGGATCCCAACTGGTTGATCATCACGCCGATGGCGATAGGCGTCACAATGCTGGCGAGGTTGCCGCAGAAGTTGAACATGGCGCCGCTGACGCCCATGGCCCGCGCCGGGGACACGTCACCGACGATGCACCAGCCCAGGTTGCCCACGCCTTTGGCAAAGAAGGCGACGGACATCACCAGAATGACCAAGGTGATCGACTGGGTGTAGTTGGCGACCATGATGCTACTGGAGAGCAACAAGCCACAGATGATAGGGGTCTTGCGCGCTGCGGTGAGGCTGAAGCCTTTGCGTAGCATCCAATCCGACCACACGCCGCCGATCATGCCACCCAGGCACCCGGCGATAGGTGGAATGGCGGCGACCAGACCAACCTTCAGCATGGTCATGCCTTTGGCTTCGATCAGGTAAGTCGGAAACCAGGTCAGGAAAAACCAGGTGATCGACGTCAGGCAAAACTGCCCAAGATAGATACCCGCCATCATCCGGTTGCCGCCGATGGCCTTCATGCGCTTCCAACTGAACGGCGTTTTCACGTCACCGATGGTTGGCAGGCCACCTCCCGCTTCGATGTAGTCGATCTCGGCCTGATTGGCACGCTTGTCTTTGCGTGGCTCCTGAACCATTCGGAACCACATAAAACCAATCAGGATACCGGCGCCACCTGTGACCCAAAACACGTGCTGCCAACCCCAGGTGCTGACCAGCCAGACCATCAAGGGCGTGAAGGCAGCGAGTGCAAAATACTGAGCGGACTGGAACACCGCCGTGGCCAAACCACGTTCGTGGCGCGGGAACCACATAACGGTCAAACGGTTATTGGCGGGGAACGCAGGTGCTTCAGCAACACCCATCATGAAGCGCAACACAAACAGCGCGAGAAAGGCCGAACTGAACAGGTCGACGTAGCCTTGCAGGAAGGTAAAAACCGACCAGATGATGAGGCTCATCCCGAGAACGACTCGAGAACCAAATCGGTCGAGGATGATGCCGCCAGGAAGCTGCATTGAGGTGTAAGCCCAGCCAAAAGCCGAGAAGGCGATGCCCATGGTCATGGCATCGAAGCCAAGATCTGTGCGCATGCTGGGGGCCGCAATGGACAGCGTTGCCCGGTCAACGTAGTTGAAAACGGTGACGATGAAAATCATCACGAGGATCAGATAGCGGACGTTTGTCTTCGCTACCGCTTGCGTAGGGTTGATCACTATTATTTTCCTTATTGTGAGTACAGCAATGAATCCTTGTGGCCCTTACAGCTCCTGATAGCGGATTGATCGGGCAATGATTGCGCAATCATACGGGTTGCTAAAAAAGGCCCCGTCGATAGAGCCTTTGAGCGGATACTACACTGATTGCGCAATCATTCAACCATGCGTTTGTCGGTAAAAGAGATTTTTCGGGTCAGGTACTGGCGCGGTCGATGAGGGTGAAACCTGTGTCGATTCGCACAGGATGATGACTGGCATCGGGTTGTTCAAAGCGTTCGAGCAGTGCCTGAGCCACTTGCAGGCCAATGTTTTTGCCATCGACGCTGACGGTCGACAACGATGGATAAACTTGTGCCGCGCTGCTCAAATCCCCGAACCCCATGACGGCGAGGTCAGAGGGCACATTCATCCCTCGGCTGGCGGCTTCTGCCAAAACGCCTTGTGCCACGGTGTCAGAGCTGCACACCACGATGTCGGGTCGAACGGGTTGCTCCAACAGCCGTCGCAGCCCTTCCCTGCCGACTTCGAGCGTGGCTGGCGGCGCCAGCACTTCCATGGGCACCTCTTCGATGCCGTGGCGCTTCAACTCCGCGATAAGGCTGTTGCAACGGCGCAGCCCGCGAGGATCACTGATCGTCACCACCGAGAAACGCTTATAGCCCTTTTTCAACAAATGCCGTGCGGTCTCCTCCCCCACTTTTTCATGAGAGAAACCGACCAACATATCCAGGGGCGCCTCGCTCAAGTCCCACGCCTCAACGACCGGGATACCCGCCTGAGCAAGGCGCAGCCGACTTGATTCGGTGTGAAGTGTGCCAGTCAAAACAATCCCGTCCGGACGCCGACCAAGAACCGCTTCAAGCAGGTTTTCTTCCTGCTCGGCGGAGTAGCCTGTAAGACCCAGCAGTGTTTGGTAGCCCGCTTGGGTCAGGCGGTCCATCAGTGATTGCACGGTGTCTGCGAAAATCGAGTTCGCGATAGTCGGCAGGAAAATCGCGACCAAACGGCTTTTATTGCTCGCCAATCCCCCGGCCAGCATGTTCGGTACATACCCAGTCTTACGCACGGCTTCACGAACTTTTTCGCGAGTGTCCTCGGTAACCAATTCCGGTCGATGCAATGCCCGGGAAACGGTCATCGGCGAAACACCCGCCACCTTGGCAACATCGATCAAGGTCAGGCTGGAACCCTTCTTGGCTGCTGTCACCGATGTGTCGGTGGAGGATGCTATTGATTTCTTTGCCATGAAGATTTCCGAATTTAAAGCTCAGTATCTGAAGCTGCGTGCCAAGCAGTCTGTATGTCAGCCGAATTTACCAAAGACCCACACAACATTCACGATACATGATCCCGCACACTCGGATGGATCGGTAGCCGCTCAGTTTGAAAGCCGCGAGGGCATTTACGTCAGCGATGGTCGCAGTGGACCAAGCTGCGAGATCAGCCTGATCCCGGGCGCAGCAGCGATGACATCTGGAATGCGGTTCACCATGCAGAAAAGGAGACGCCCATTAGCCGGCCTACACCCTTGTCGCAGAGAAAGAGACGCTAAACAGGCGCGCAGGAAGCTGAGACTTGCACCAAAAAAAACGGGGCGCCGAGCGCCCCTATTTTATGAAAACAGACAGATCGAAGGATAAGAAACCTGTGGCGAGGGACAGCGATTACGCAGGTGGTTCAATCCTGTCCAGCACCCGGTTTGCGGTGATCTCCGCCACCATGATGCTGTTTGAAATGCCCAACAAGGCATAACGCGACTCACCCTCCAAATGATCCACCAACTGATGGACCATCACATCGACCGACGCCAGCGTCTCGACCAGAAAAACCGCCAGGGTTTCGGCAGTGGCCTCTGGGTCAACGGAAAACAGCGTGCTGCGGATTCGCGGTGTGGCTTTGATGTCGGCGTTTGATGGGAAGTGGAAGTCGAGGGCGCGTTCGGCGGCTTCGTGGAATTTCTTTGAATCGGGTTCGTATGGGGAGGTTGGGTCGGTGTCTGGTGGGTTTGGCGTTACTTTGAACATGCGCTTGCTTCTCTAATTGAGTGCCAACCCTCTTGCTGCTAAACGTGAGGGAGGCAGCTGTACGCAGGTTAGCAGACCGGGGAAGCTAGCAAAGCCGGCGCGCCCGAAGACGCCCTGCGCACAACCACCATCAAGTGCAAGCATGGGAATACCTGACTGACAACAGCTTGTGCAGCTTGCTTATAACCCCGGGCTGCTAAACCCGATCACTGATGAGCAGTGACACGAATCAAGTTACCGAGCGACCCAAAAGCGCACAAGCCAGCGGATTCTGGTGCAGCCGTAGGCAACGGCGCAAGGTTTTGTAGCTTTCAGGACGTAACCTTGAGGGCGTTTAAACATGCGCTCTCAGAATCTGTTGAAAACAGCCGATGTGCGCTTCCTACAGAAGGCGAATGCTTTAAAAGCTTCCACCGAACCACTGACGTATTTATAAGGGTGACCGACGCGGGTGTATGGCGACTTGGTCTCTTGAATTAGCTGGCTATCGGCCAAAAGCAGTCAGTGACGATTGGCATGAACAAATCTTTATGAGTATGCCAGGACAAAAATTTCTCAATGCATTCAAAGAAACTTAGTCAAAGCATGATAAATAATTTTGAGAACAAATGAGATAATAACCAACCAAATCCCCCACATAACTAAAGTGGTGTCTTTTGGATTATATTCATCCACAGAAGCTTTTATAGCTTCTAGCTGAGCCTTCAAATCAGCATCCATCGGCGTGCCGAAATTTGAAAATTTTGCAAGCATCACTTTTTGTAAGTTATATAGCACCCGACGATGAATTAAAATTCGATAAGTCGGTGCTAGCAGAATGAAACCACTCGCAGCACCACAAATATCAGACATTACTTCGATACTACTTGCCCATCCAATCATGCTTCAATCACCCCTAACCAAGCTGGATTCAAGCAAAGCACGGTCAATTTCAACATCACACCTCACTGTGACCTTTAAGTTTTGACCTGGCAAACCAAAAACAATCTCACTAAGACTGTCTCCTTTCTGGAATTGCAATCCGTTCTCAACGGCAAGCTGCATCAGTATTTGTACTTGCTCGTGCCCACCAACTAAATGATTTTTATGCTCTAAAAAGTCACGACTTGTTCGACTGCCACTCGATACATATTCAAGTGTTGCCCGCAGCGTATCCAGAACTGGGCGATTTTCAATGACAAAAATAGTCATGGCATCCCGCTCCGCTGGGGGAAGTACTTCGTCTAACGCTCTTTTTTTTATTTTGTTCATGCTCTGAACTCTTTATAGCGCTAAGGTAGCACACGATTGCAAGCCCTAATTTCAGGAGGGTCTTGCCCAATTAACCATCCTTTACAATCCACATCACAAAGAAGTACATCCCAGCAGCTATTGGGGCCTTCCGAGTAAGTCAAAGCTACGGTCTGCGCTGTTGTTGAACCAAATAGACCAGGTAGCCCATACTCTGCAACAAATAAGCGGCCATTAAGATGTTTTTCATTGCTCTGGCGCAGTCCTGTCATATCTTTGGTTCTACAACCTGCCAGTGCTTCAAGCCAAGTCACCGTGGAAACCAATCGTTGCGTATAATTACACTGCGCCATTATTCGATTCCGCTCAATGTTAGCGTCAGGATGAATTGAGTTCGGGGCGCACATATAAATCTCCTAATACACTCAATGAAACTTAACGTCGTCACGATAGAAAATTTAATTTTTTATCCAGAATAACGAATCGTTCATAGCACAGAGCTTAGCCACTGCCAAAGCCGCCAAAATACCTTTTTGGAATAACACTTATAACGCCTTGCAACTTCCTTAGCTGATTATTTAAAAAAGGGGCGGGTTTATTTTTCTAAAAATAAACCCGCCCCTTTTTTTACCTTTTTTCAAAGCGCTGGCATCTTCACCTAGGGCCGCAACCTCATTTCCCTACTCCTTCTTGCAAAGCAATACGATAATCGCAGTGAATACCGCAAAGGACAAAACAAGGGGCACCAACTTGTCCGCTTTGCTTGCGAGTCTTTCCAGGGCTTCTACAGTTAGTGTTTCCAATGCCACGATCCAGGAGTTGAAGAATGAAAAATTCTAACCCGCAGCTCCCATCCCGCCGCATGCTGCTCAAGCGCGGAGCTGCCCTTTCTGCATTAACGATTACTGGCATTGGAATGGCCGGGTTAACCGTGCCTTCAGTGTCTTTTGCCGCAGCGCTTAGCAAAGAAGAGCGGGATAAAATGACGCCGGATGAGGTCATTGAAAGCCTGAAATCTGGCAACCTGCGTTTCCGTAAAGGCAAAATGCAGCAGCACGACTATTTGGCGCAAAAGCGCGCCAGTCAAGGAGGCCAGTATCCGTCAGCGGTCATTTTAAGCTGTATTGATTCGCGTGCCCCGGCGGAAATCCTTCTAGATGCAGGGATTGGTGAAACATTTAACTGCCGCGTGGCTGGCAATGTGCAAAACGAAGACATTCTCGGCAGTATGGAATTTGCCTGCGCTCTGGCCGGAGCCAAGGTCGTAGTGGTGATGGGGCATACCTCCTGTGGTGCGGTGAAGGGTGCCATCGCCAATGCCGAACTTGGAAACCTGACTGGTTTGCTGAGCAAAATCAAACCAGCAATTGCTGAAACGGTATATGCAGGTAAGCGTACGGCTGACAACTATGAATTTGTCGATTCCGTTGCACGCACCAACATCAAGATGACGCTGGCCGACATCCGTCAACACAGCCCGACCCTGAATAAGCTCGAGCAGGATGGAAAAATAAAAATTGTCGGCGCTATCTATAAGTTGGTGGGTGGAGAGGTTGAGTTCTTTAGTTGAAAAGAAAAAAGGGGCCAAAAAGAAAAAGGGGACGGATTTATTTCCATAAAAATAAATCCATCCCCTTTTTTCAATGTGCTACGCACATAAAAATCATCACCATCATCAATTGTAATTTGGGTTATTTATGAAAGATTATTACACCACAGGATATGTCTACTTCCTTCAGGCTGGAGATGATTTGGCTATAAAAATAGGTACAACTATAGAACCATTAGAAAAACGTATTCATCAATTACAAACTGCAAATCACCGCAAACTGAAGTTGGTCGGGGCTATAGACTTAAGGAAATCTACAGGACTTATTACGCCCGGCAGAATAGAATTTTCAATTTTAGCAAAACAGAAAGAAGCAGAAATACAGGCTATGTTTTCAAATTCGCGCATCCATGGCGAATGGTTCGACATAACTGATGACCTTCTTAGCTATATCGAGCAGGTATCCAACGTAGACTGAAGGAGCTATCGATCAACATTGGCCGATGGAAGCCCAATAATTTCCAAGTTAAACCTACTGAGAAGCCCAGTTTCCGGCAGGTTATAGCGATTATTGTCTCTCATTAATGTGTAGTAGTTTGAGACCGCTCGCTCCAATAAATTGCGAGCCTCCATCTTTGGATCGAAGGTTACATGTTCGCCATTTCCCTTGTCCATGTGCTTCGTTTGATTCTTCGGGTGATTGATGACCTCTCTGATGTTTTTGGAATTTGACGCCACTCCGTCGTTTAAAAGCTTGGAAAACTCCACTGCACCGGACACCAGGCTTTTCAAGGATGACTCCCCCTCCCTGCGCTCAACATAAACGCCGAGTATTTCCTCAGCACCGCCTGCAAGATGCAGCGCCGCAAAGTAGGAGCTTCCCTCGTAGTACATGCGCAGGGCTCGATCCAATAATTCGACTGCGACTAGAAGCTTCTCCGTAGTCTCGCGCATCCGATTACTCCAAGGTTATATCGTCTGTTTTGGCCAATTGCTTCCCTTCAATACTTACTCCGATGCCAGGAGTATAGCGAGGCTCATTTTGATAAACTTCTCGTTTTTATCGGTCGGTTGCAACGCGGCGCAGACATTGCCGCCTACCTCGTCCGATCCGGAGAAAAAAGGGGACGGATTTATTTCCAGGAAAATAAATCTGTCCCCTTTTCGGTCCTTTTCGGTCCCGGCTAATGGCTCTACCGCTTCAATTCAAACCGACTTTGACGGAACGCTCGGACGACCAGGAATCCTGGCCTGACTGCAATATCGGCTCGGCAGGAATTCGGTATTTACCGAATGCGTTGACTACGGCCTGGTCTACGTCAGCGTTGCCCGAACTTTCAACCAATACGATTTGCGGCACATTAGAAGCAGGTTTGCCTTGCACTTGCAGAGTCACCGGTTTGCTGGCGCTGCCGTGTTTGATTTGCTTATTTAAGGCAATCTCGATGTCCACTGTCGTGCGATTGAGACTCTTGCGACTGGTATTACTCCAGACCTCGTTGTAGCGCTGGGTCTGTTCAGTCGTCAGCGCAAGTCCTTGAGCGCGGATCCGCTGAATGCCCTTCCACGAGACATCGCCGGCATGCTGGCTGGCCTCCACGTAATACATCATTGCCCCGAACAAATCCTGCGAGCCACCGCGGCCCTCTTCCATCAATCGGGCCAATGCGAGTTTACTTTTATCGCTGTCGCTGTTGGTCAGTGCCAACTGATAAAGCCGTCGCGCTTCGACGTCGTTACGCGCTTGCCCGTGGCCATTCTCGGCCATGCGCGCCAGTCTCTCGTTACCAACACCATCCACGGCGGCGGACTCATAGAGCGACCTGGCCTTGCCAAAATCTTGTGGCAGGCCGCCACGACCGAATTCGTACAAACCACCGAGGGTGATCTTACAGCGCACGTTGCCGTTATCGCTGGCTTTACGAATGTATTGGACCTCGTCTGCAGTGGGGTCTTTAGCTCCCTCAAAAAGCATGCATTGGACGTTGGCCATACTCTCTTCCAAAGGGCTTGGTGGCCTGGAGGTTTGACACCCAGCAATGAGCCAAGTGATTGCCAGTACAACAATTGCCTTTTTCATGTGATGCATCCGTGGAATCGTGGGGGTTTAACCGGCTGACGCGCGAAAAAAATTAAGCAAGATCAAAGGCTACACCTAGGCCTTCAACTGAAGAGGCCAAAAATATCCGGGGTTTCCTCATTTCTACCGAACCGTACCCGTGGTGAATTGACCATTTTTTGAGTATTAAAAAAAAGGGGACGGATATATTTTCAGGAAAATAAATCTGGCCCCTTTTATCCAATTACCCCCCGCAAACTTCACCTGTGGCGAGGTGGCTGACGCCTTGGTCACTGGGAAATCCGGCTATCACTCATGCGAGACGTTATGCCGTCGCGACTTCTTTTGGCGTAAATGTATCGCGCGCTACGTTACCGATGGTGTTGGTCGTGTAGGCATCGAAACTTCCACCAATCAAGCCGCCCAACAGGGGCACGGCTTTACCGAGATTGATCACGCCTTTTTCACCAAATTTGGTGAACAGCTTGAAGCCTACCTTTTTGTTTATCTCTATCAGCGTTTTACCGGAAATCGACTTCACGGCGTTCATCGCCAGCTTGTTGCCGACGGCAATGCCGATGTCTTTCAACACTTCCTTGGCGGAGTTGGCTGTGAGGCAGGCGAATACTAGTGTCTTTACCTTGTCATCCTTGACGTCGTAGCCACCCAAATGGGCGATAGCGGCGATCATGCGAATTTGTACGAAAAGCACACTCGTGATGTTGGCAGGCAATGCGACGGGCAGTGTGATCAATCCCCCCAGGCCGGTAATGAAGCCTGAGGTGGCCGATTTGGTGTTTTGCCAGCGAATCAGGGAATTAGCTTGATCCTAGGTAGGGGCTTCTTCCTTCGCGTAACTGGCTGCGAGCTCCTCGGCAGAATCAAGACCGGAGAATCCATTCACAGATCTCTCGTAGGCCCAGTCGAGGACTTGCATTATCTTTTCTTGACTTATCAGTTCCATCTTCAGTCTCAGTGTATGAATGATGGCTTTATGATGCCACACATGTTTCGTTTTCCGCATTACCTTGCTTTGAACAATTTTCCTTCGCCACATCCATTAGGTGGGGAGGTGGGCCAGATGATTCTCAGATTGATTTCAGAAAAATAAATCTGTCCCCTTTTTTTCCTAAAGCCACTGTCAGCTATGGGACTCGGGACTGGCAACCAGTTAAGCATTGATATTTTGGATGGAGTGAAAGTGCCCCAAAGGAACCTGGATCACTTCATCATTCGTGAGGCATCGAGGGTTGTTGAGTCAATAGTCATTGGCTCGGACGTCGCTCTCAATAAAACCCTGATTATAAGGTGGTCTTTGTATGCTTATGGGGCATGATTGGCCGTAGTGCTTTCCCTGATGCTAAACGCCGATGAGTGCCTATCTTTTGTCAGTGATTCCCCTACTGGTATGTGACGACTCCAAAATGGCCCGTAAGCAGGTGTTACGGGCGCTGCCGGCGGACTGGACGGTTTCGGTCACCGAGGTCGGTAATGGTCGCGAGGCCATGGATGCCATACGCCGTGGTTTGGGGCAGGTGGTGCTGCTCGACCTGACCATGCCGGAGATGGATGGTTATCAGGTATTGAGCGCCTTGCGCGCCGAAGGTTTGAAGGCGCACGTCATCGTGATCTCCGGTGACATTCAGGAAGAAGCGATGCGCCGCGTGCGTGAGCTGGGCGCACTGGCGTTTCTGAAAAAGCCTTTCGACGAAAACGAGTTGCGCCAGACACTCAGTCAGCTGGGGCTACTGACGGAACCCGGGCATGCGTCGCTGGGGAGTCGCCCGGCAGCGAACACGGTCATTAGTTTTCATGATGTGTTCCGTGAAACGGTCAACGTTGCCATCGGCCGGGCGGCCGCCCTGATAGCCAAAGTGTTGGGCGTCTTTGTGCAGTTGCCAGTGCCAAATGTGAACATCCTCGAAGTCGGCGAGTTGCACATGGCGCTGACCGATGCCAGCAGCTGCAAGGAACTCACGGCCATCTGCCAGGGTTTTATCGGCAGCGGCATCGCCGGCGAAGCCCTGCTGATGTTTCACGACTCCGAAATCGCCGATATAGCGCAATTGATGCAGCGTCAGAACCCCGACTATTCGGACCTGGAAATGCTGTTAGACCTCTCCAGCGTTCTGATCGGTGCTTGCCTGAGCAGCATTGCTGAACAAATCGATGTGGTGTTTTCTCAAGGCCACCCGCAGATCCTCGGCCAGCATGCTTCCATCGATGAGCTGATCCGGGTCAACCACAAGCACTGGAGAAAGACCCTGGCAGTGGAAATCAGTTACAGCCTGGAAGGGCAAGATATTCGTTTCGACCTGTTGTTGCTGTTCACGGAAGACTCAATCGAGCGATTGACCCACAAACTCGCCTACTTGATGAGCTGAGCCATGAACGATCCTATCGA
This sequence comes from Pseudomonas sp. fls2-241-R2A-110, assembly GCF_030209165.1. Taxonomy (NCBI): domain Bacteria; kingdom Pseudomonadati; phylum Pseudomonadota; class Gammaproteobacteria; order Pseudomonadales; family Pseudomonadaceae; genus Pseudomonas; species Pseudomonas sp. fls2-241-R2A-110. The sequence goes on from NZ_JARVSN010000001.1 coordinate 59,870, forward strand.
TCTGAACGAGTTTCACTGGTTGCTGGCGATTGTCCAGAACCTCGACGTCGGTGTGGTGGTGCTCGACCGCGATTATTGCGTGCAAGTCTGGAACACTTTCATGGAGAACCGCTCCGGGGTGCAGCCCAAGGACGCCCAAAATCAGAATTTCTTAAGCCTGTTTCCCGAAATCGACCGTCAATGGTTCAGCCGCAAGGTGGAAAGCGTCGTTGCCTTGGGCACGCCAGCGTTCACTATCTGGGAGCTACGCCCGTATCTGGTGCGGTTCAAGAACTACCAGCCGATCACCGGCCAGGAAGAGTTCATGTACCAGAACACCACGCTGTTACCGCTGCGCTCCACCGACGGCAACATTAACCATATTTGCCTGGTGATCTATGACGTCACCGACGTCGCCACCAACCGGCATCAGCTCCAGGCCGCCAATGCACAATTGCAGCAACTCTCCAGAACCGATCGGCTGACGGGCCTCTACAACCGCGGTCATTGGGAAGAAAGCCTGAAAGTCGCCTATGCTCGGCACCGGCGTTATGGCAATGCCACCGCCCTGGTGATGTTGGATATCGACCACTTCAAGCGGGTCAACGACACCTATGGTCACCCGGCGGGCGATAAGGTCATCGAGGAAGTCGCCAGGCTCATCCACGAGCATGTGCGCGAAACCGATGTGGCGGGGCGTTATGGAGGTGAAGAGTTCAGCGTGGTGCTTTCAGACACTGACAGAGACGGTGGACGGGTTTTCGCCGAGCGTCTGCGTAAGGCAGTCGAAGAGCTGGAAGTGCTGCACAACGGCCAGAGCATCCGTTTCACCATCAGCCTGGGGGTGGCCGACCTGAGCCAGCCCTCGATCAACCACGCCGACCTGATCGCCTGGGCGGACCATGCGCTGTTTGCGGCGAAGAAGGCCGGGCGTAATCGGGTGTCGGTGTATGAGTAAATAGATCGTAGTGCCTGGCTTGACAACTGCTGCGCATCCGAATGCAGGCTCTGCAGCTGTTCGGTGACCACTTTTGGCCGCATTCTGCCTTCCAGGACCGGCAGAAATCGACCCTTAGGCGCCTCTCGGGGCAATACAGAGTGCGTGGCTAGTGGTCGAAGTAAATGGGGGGCATCCTGGCCGATTCCTGTCCTCCGTAACTGGCAACATTCGGCCAAAGAAAAAAGGGCTGCATGTCGCTATGCGACTAACGACCGCGCTTCAATGGAGCAGCCGTACAGGCGTCACGATGTTGGACCCGCCCCCTACCCCGCTGAACAATTCCAGCCGCGCGGCCACGAAGGCATTCCATGCCACCCGATGGGCAAACGTCGGTAGCGAGATGGCTTCTCCAGAATCAAAATCCTCTAGCGCTGCGTCCACGATGGCCACTGCCCTCTGGTATTGGATGGGCGGCAACCCCGCATACAAAACGGCTTGAACACGCACGGCGACGTTATTGAAACGCTGTTGCAGCGTGTCGGATAACGAGAGCAGAAATGCGCTACTCGCCGACTCGATGGCCGCGCCGGAACTCGCCTCGAACACAGGCACCAGGTTGATCACTGTTCCGGTGTCCCGTTTTACGAAGCCATTCGCCAAGGCATAAGACAAGCACACGGGAGCCGTCACTCCCAAGGCGATTGTCGCCCCGATCTCATGTTCCTCTGTGATGTCGTGATGGTTGATCAGCAACGTGATACTGGCGTCCTGGCTTAACACGCCCTCAATGCGGACCACTTCGGCAGACACTGCCAAATCCGCATTCAACACTTCAATCGACCGGCCGCTGGAGTCAGTGAGCGATGCAGCAAGTGTCATTAATCGCGGCCGGTCTGCCGCAATCAATATCAAATCGTAACCTCGCTGCGCCAGTCGATGGGCGAACGCTGTGCCTATTGTGGTATCTGCGCCGGTTATGACGGCCGTGCCTTTATGAGACATGCGGTTTGCTCCAAAGGCGGGTGCATGAAATACGGTCAGAGTAGAGAGCGCCCTAATGTCGGTAAAGGCCGTAAAACCATCGTTTTCGGCCTTCGCGCGCGCCGGCCTGACTGATTTACCCGGCACAAAACACTAACCCCCTCGCGAGATCACGGTTCTGCTTGCAGTCCCGCAATTTTCGCGCATGCTTGCGTTTCGCATGTCAGCAGAATCCATGCCTCAACCCAGCGTTCAACTGGGCGAACGGGAGTCTTTATGCAAAGTGTGGCGTTAATCGTACGGCCCGATTTTCAGGTAATGAGCCTGGCTGCGCTTTCAGCTTTCGAGTTTGCCAACCTGGCTGCGGGTGAAAAACTCTATGACATCAGCGTGCTCTCCGAGCATGGTGGCTTGGTCGCCAGCTCGCTGTTCACCTCGGTCGATACTCAGCAATTCAACAAGACTGATTTCGATACCGTCTTGATCAGCGGCGCAATGGATCGCAGTTCGGCGTCGAACGGTATTCACTCCTTTCTGGTTGAAGCCAATGCCAATTCACGACGAGTAGGCGCTTTGTGCGTCGGCGCTTTCGCGCTGGCCGAGTCCGGGTTGCTCGATGGGCGCCGAGCCACAGTGCACTGGGCTCGTGCCAAGGAAATGCGCGACAGATTCCCCGCAATAAAAGTCGAAGAAGATCGAATCTTCATCATCGATGGCAAGATCTGGACCTCGGCAGGCATGACCGCTGCGCTCGATTTAACCATCGGTATGGTCGAGAAGGATTACGGCGCCGCACTGGCCCGGACCGTCTCGCAGCGGCTGGTGCTTTACCATCGCCGCGCGGGTGGGCAGTCCCAGCATTCGGCGATGCTGGAACTGAGTCCGAGCTCCGACCGCATTCAGCAGTCGCTGGATTTCGCTCGAAAAAACCTGCGTCGCGACCTCTCCGTAGAAGACTTGGCGGATGCGGCGTGCCTGAGCCCTCGGCAGTTCAGTCGAAGCTTTCGCGAGCAGACCGGCAGCTCCCCCGCCAAGGCCATCGAAAACCTGCGACTGGAGGCCGCCCGATTGATGATCGAACAGGGCCGTCTAACGCTCGAAGCGGTGGCCTCGGAGACCGGCTTTGGCGACCGCGAACGTATGCGCCGGGCCTTCCTGCGCGTATATGGCCAATCCCCGCAATCGTTGCGCCGGACCTTCGGTTCTAACGCCGACGTATAAGCTTCTATTTTTTCGCAGCAGAATAACGGCGGCCATTGGCCGCCGTTATTCATTCTTGGAACGCTATTTTTTGAGCGTGCAGATTATTTAATTTGAAGGTTGAAGTTGCGGTGCAGCTCGGCGACCGGATGTGTAGGCCAGGATCAAGGCCGTTACTGTGCAGAGGGCGCTGACAAAGCCAAGGTTGGTCAACGAGCTGTAATGCAATGTCAGGGAGCCAAGACCCGCACCCAGTGAGAAACCGAGGTACATGAAGGAGGCGTTGAGCGACAACACCACCGGCGCGCTCGCAACACCAGCCACGCCGACCAGCCTGGTTTGCTGGGCAGGATAAAAAGCCCAGTGCGCCACGCCCCAGGCAGCGATGGCGAGGACAACCGGCACAATTACAAACTGTTTGTCGATAAAGTGCGGCGCCAACGACAGGACAACGAACGCGGTAGTGGATGTCGCCAACGCTGGCAGGATCACTGCGCGCGGGCCTTTGCGGTCGACCGCTCGGCCGCTGATGGCCAGGCCGATTGCGGCTGAAACACCCCAGCCAAATAGCACGAAGCCTATCGCCGGGCCATTTATCAGGGTGGTGGCCTCCAACAGCGGCGCGAGGTAGGTGTAAGTGGTGTAGCTCGCCATCGCCCACAACGTAGTGATCAGTAGCGTATGCAAAACCGCAGGCTGAGCCGCCGTTGAAATGCGCTGGCGCAGGCTGGCGGTGGCGAGCCCGGTTCCTATCTCGCGCGGAAGGCCTATCAGCAAACCGGCAACGGCCAACGCGGCAATGATCGCGACGCTGCCGAACGTGGCACGCCAACCCATTGCCGCCCCTAGCACGGTGCCCGCCGGAACACCCAGGACAATGGCGAGCGACAGGCCACCGTTGACGATAGCGATGGCGCGGCCTCGCTGTTCAGGCGGCACGACCACGCTGGCCAGTGCGTTCGCACCGGGTACATACACTGCCGCCGCGAGCGCCAGCACCAGTCTCGCGGCCATCAACGACCAATAGCCGCAGGCCGTGAAGGCCAGCAGATTGGCCACCGCAAATAACGCCATGGCACCGATCAGCAACCTGCGCCGGTTCAGGTTCCCGGTCAGCGCCGCCAGCACTGGAGAGCTCAGTGCATAGGCCAGCGCAAATACAGTGACCAACTGGCCCGCCGTGGCAACGCTGACGTCAAGATCCTTGGCCATGCCGGGAAGCAGGCCCGCGATCATGAAGCTTTCGGTACCGACGGCAAACGTGCCTAAGGCCAGCCAATACAGCGGCCGGTTGCTTTTGATGAATGGGGTTGCGTTCATGGTATTCCAGCTGTGGAAAGGTGAGTTAAGCCACCCGGGCCTCAATCAAGCCGAGGCTAGTGTCGGATAGTCCGTGTAGCCCACTTCGGCACCGCCGTAGAAAGTGTTGCGGTCGTACGCGTTCAATTCAGCACCGGATTTGAAACGAGCAGCCAGATCCGGGTTGGCAATGAACATGCGCCCGTAAGCGATGGCATCGGCATCCCCGGCAGCAATCGCTTCGCTGCCACTTTGCGCGGTATAGCCTCCCGCCGAGATCACCGGTCCTTTAAAAAGACGGCGGAATAATCGAGCGTTGTTGGCGACATCCAAACTCAGGTCGTCACCCAGGCCTACCGACGAAGCGCGAGGCTCGATCAAGTGCAGATAAGCGATGCCACGCTCGCTCAATGCCTGGATGACATAGCTGAACAGGTCCGTAGGGTTGCTTTCTTTCATGTCATTGAAATTGCCCGACGGCGACAGACGTACACCCACTTTGTCCGCGCCGATGGTGTGGGCGATCGCATCGACCACATTCAGAAGCAGGCGAGCGCGGCCTGCTATCGAACCGCCGTAGGCATCTTCACGCAGGTTGCTGTTGTCCTGAAGAAACTGGTCTAGCAGGTAACCATTGGCACTGTGAATTTCAACCCCATCAAAACCTGCGGCCATCGCATTTTCAGCGGCCTGACGAAAGTCATTGACGATGCCGGGCAGTTCATCGATGTCCAGAGCGCGCGGGGTTTCAAAAGGTACCAGTGAAAAATCGGGCGTGAACGCCTGTCCGTCAACCGGAGCCAATGCAGATGGCGCCACCGGCAACGCGCCCTCGGGGCTATAGGAAGAATGTGAAGTCCGCCCGCCATGCACGATTTGCGCAATGATGCGCCCGCCTTGAGCGTGTACTGCCTTGGTCACTGCGGACCATCCGGCCACTTGCTCGGCCGAGTACAGCCCCGGCATATTCGGATAACCCATGCCCTGCACACTGACACCTGTGGCTTCGGTAATGATTAACGCGGCTGAAGCACGCTGAGCGTAGTACTCGGCGCTCAGGGCTGTGGGTACGCCACCGGCAGCTGAACGCATGCGCGTCAGGGGGGCCATGACGATGCGATGAGGCAGTTGCAGCGAACCCAAGCGCAGGGGGGCATAAAGATTTTCGATGGACATGAGCAAGTACTCCGCAATAACTGAAGTCAAAAAGGGGTAATGAATTGCAGGCCCAGGACTTGGGTTTCACCCAGCGTGGCGGACGAGCCGATTAGCTGAAAATGAGGTTGTTGAAGTCCAGCGACACAAGCAAAGGCTCGGGGATTTTTTGCCCCGCTTCGTCGTAGGCGTAGATACGGCGCTTGGTCGGCATCATCAGCCCCTGTACCTCGCGGTAATCACTGACGTAGTTAGCGCCGGTAGCCCCGCCAAGAATGTCGACGGTGTAATCATGGCGACGCATCAGGCCATCGGGCCCGAAGTGGGTGATCTGCTTGCGGGTATGGCTCTCGATATGATCAGGAAAGGTGACTTCCAGACGCCGCCATACTTCGCCGTTTTCCTTCCATGGCTCGATCTCCCTGGATTCGAAGCCGGGGTAGGTGTAGAGAAAGGGCGACGTCAGGTAGGTCCACAACGCTTCGCTGGCAAAATAGGCCACATGCAGCAGGTCCCAAGGGCTTTCCAGGGTTTGACCAACGAAGGCGTCGGCGGGCTGGTCGCGTTGTTCGACGATGATTCCATCGAGGGTTTGCAGGGTCAGTTGACCCGGTAGGAACACGCTGCGTTGGTTCGGTCCGGCGAAAGGGGTGATGCTCAGGCGCTGGGCCTGGGTCTCGATATCCAATTCTTTATCGAACAGCTGACCCGGCTGCTGCTTGAGGTGCCAGATAGCACCATCGATCGAAACGTTGGCTCGCAGTTTTGCGAAGCTATTCCAGCGATCCAGGCCACCGTGGGCCTCAACGGCGAAAGCGAGTAGATCATTCATCAGGCGTGCTCCGAAAAGAGGTTTTATATCGATGCGCTAGGGTTGCGCCGGACCGGCGACTCAGCGTGCGGCGCGAAGCAACAGTCAGTGATAACTTCTGGCCGAGGCTCATCGTGAGGAGTGCGGAACTTCAACCGCTCTGCGCTGCTCATGGGAAGTATCTTGGGCTGTATAGATTTGGGACATCGGTCGAAAAACCGTCATTTCAAGCCATTGTGCGTTGACCGAAAATGGCGTTTTTTTGGGCGCGTGCCAAAGCCCCGCAGCGACCACAAATGTCGCTGAAACGAGAGGATCGAAAGGGATGGAGACTAACGCCGCTGTGACGCGGCCTCAGGCGGTAAGGCCCTGACAGCTGAATTCCATCCGGTAGACAAACGATGAGCGCAGATAACCGATAAGCGCCTGCAAGGGGGCCGATTCAAAGTGCTCGGCCATCGCCAGAGGACAACTCCAATCACCCTGAATCAGCAGGGTGTGACGGTCGGCGGGATCCAGGGCGAGTGCATAACGAGAGCAGTTCGGTAGTACAGCCATGCTGTCGATAAAACCGCTGATCTGTTGGGCGAGGTCGGACGGGCTTGCGCGCCGCAGCTCAACAACGATGAGGTGACTCGCCTGGATCTGCTGACCAGCGTGTGGCGCGTCGTTATTCTGAAGATGAGTGGTCATCGGTTAGCTCCTGCTGTCTGTTGTCCATGATCGGTATCGGCACCGGACTTCCCCGGCGCATTGACCGGTGTTGGCCGCACCATTTCCCTACCCTCCTCTTCCCGGTGCCTCACAGGAGCCAGATGTCTTGCAAGTGCGCCGGGGGCCATGAGGGCCAGCGGTCTGCCACACTGCAAGATTGCCCTGCTGCGTTTGCAACAGGGCCTTGAAGGGGCATCCCGAGAGTGACGTGGGCCTGTTACTTTGGCAGGGCTGCCAACGCCGCTTTTTCGATCACCGCAGCCACTTCTTTCGGGTGCGAGATATACACCGCGTGGCTGGATTTGACTTCTGTCACCTGAGACCCGGCACGGGTATACATGAAGCGTTCCAGATCAGGATTTATCGCCCGGTCCTGGGTAGCGACGATGGCCCAGCTCGGCTTCGACTTCCAAGCTGGCGAGGTAATCTTCTGGCCGAAGTTGGCGCCGTTGGTCAGCACTTGAGACAACGCCATAAAGTGGGTGAGTTTTTCCGGCAGGTCGGCGGCGAAGTCGGCGCGAAACTTGTCCGGCGCCAGGTAAACGAAACCGTCCGCCGTCGGGGTAATCGCAGTCGAGGCCGCTGGCATTTTGTGCAGCAATTCGCCCGCCGCTTCACCCGCGTCCGGGGCGATACCCGCGACGTATACCAACGAGGCAACCTTCGGATCGGTACCGGCCTGGGTGATCACCACACCGCCATAACTGTGTCCGACCAATACCGCTGGGGCATCCTGCAAGGCCAGCGTACGCTGGACCGCTTTTACGTCGTCATCCAGCGAGGTTTCCGGTTCTTGCACGACCGATACATGAAAGCCGTCCTTTTCCAAAATCTCCGTGACACCACGCCACCCGGAGCCGTCGGCGAAGGAGCCGTGTACCAGCACAACGTTGTGGATCGCGGTAGCGGGCGTAGCCGCCATGGCGTAGCAAGACGCAACGGTGGAAGTTGCCATTAACAGTGCAGCGGATAAAAACTTCATCGATGCTTCCTTTTATCAAGTGTGGGTTAAAGATGTAGCGTGCGTGTTCACGCAGGCGCGTCGAGCGATGACGCTGAAGACAAACGCCCCCGAAACTCACGTTCTTTGTTGCTGTGGCATGGGTCCATATTAGGGAGCGGGAGCAAGGCTCACAGGACGAAATACCGGCATTTCGAGCCATGTTTTGTCCTTTTTTGCCGGGCTCACCAGAGCTTGTGTACAAACAAAAAAAAGCCCCCATAAGGGGGCTTCGTTTGGGCGCTCAGCGAAGACGTTACGCAGTCGCTTCTTCTTTATAGAACTCGTAGTCGGTGTAACCCACCTCGGTACCGCCAAAGAAGGTCGGACGGTCATACGCGTTCAACGGCAGGTTGTGGCGCAGGCGTTCCGGCAAGTCCGGGTTGGCGATGAAGTGGCGACCAAAAGCCACCAGATCGGCGTCGCCAGCCTGAAGGATGGCCTCGGCGGATTCGCCGTCAAAGCCACCAGCGGCGATGATCACGCCTTTGTAGTGTTTGCGCATCAGCTGGGCAGCGACCGGTGCCGGGTCGGCATTTTCGTCCTCGATGTTGCCCAGGATGCGCGGCTCGATCAGGTGCAGGTAAGCCAGGTTCAGCGGCGCCAGTTGTTGCGCGACGTAGGTGAACAGGCCTTCTGGATCGCTGTCGCCCATGTCACCCCAGGTGCCACTCGGACCGACACGTACTGCCACGCGATCACTGCCCCACACCGAAATCAGCGCGTTGGTCACTTCCAGCAGAAAGCGTGCGCGGTTTTCGAACGAGCCGCCGTACATGTCGGTGCGCTTGTTGCTGTTGTCCTGCAGGAACTGGTCGATCAAATAGCCGTTGGCGCCATGCAGTTCCACGCCGTCAAAACCGGCTTTCACGCCACGCTCGGCAGCGGTGCGGAAGTTTTCTACCAGGCCTGCAATCTCTTCGATGGTCAGGGCGCGGTTCGGGGTATTGGGTACCCAACCTTCGGTGGTGTAAGCAACGCCACCGTGCAGGACTTCCGATGGGCCGACGGGGATGCTGTTTGCAGGCTGCACGTCGACATTGGATTGGCGACCGGCATGATAAAGCTGCAGAAAGATCTTGCCGCCTTTAGCGTGCACGGCGTCAGTGACGTGTTTCCAGCCCGCGATCTGGCTGTCGTCGAACAGGCCCGGTGCGCCGAGATAGCCGTTGCCGTTTGGCGCAGCGATGGTGGCTTCACCGATCAGCAAACCGCCTTGCGAAGTGCGCTGGGCGTAGTACTCGGCCATCAAGGCGCCAGGACGAGCGCCCTCTTCGGCACGCATGCGGGTCAGCGGTGCCAATACAATGCGGTGGGCGAAGGTGAACCGCCCGACTTTAACTGGGGAATGAAGTTTGGACATGGTTGCCTCGATTGAAGTGTATGTGTAGAGCCATTGGATATCCGCCCGGGTCGATAGCCATGTGGGCTTTCGGGGTTGGGGCGCTTGGCATCAGTAAAGGTGATTTTCCGGAGTGGATAAATGGGCCGTGTTTCCCAACACTTCGGACTTTTTGGCTGTAATGCTGGCGATCATGGAGATCGAACTGTCGATGTCCGGACAACGGCGCCCGCACTGATGCAAGCGCCGCAGGGTCCTTACTGGGCGTAGAGTTCCGATACCTGTGTGTTGAACTCAGTGACAAAGGCGTGTTCATCCGCCCCGGCATTAGCGCGCATTGGCTTGGCCCGCTCGACCAGGATTTCCACCGCGTCCGTGCCCAGCACCGCTATCGTCTCGGCAATGAACTCATCCAATGGCATCGCCAGTTCCACTTCGGAGCTGTTCATCAACTCGGTACGTACCCATGGCGGCGCGATTTCCAGCACCTTGACCGAGGTATCGCGCAGCATGAAGCGTTGTGACAATGCGTAAGAATGCAGCGCGGCCTTGGTGGCGCTGTAAACCGCCGTCAGCGCCATGGGCACGAAACCGAGTACTGAAGAGGTGTACGCCACATAAGCGTCATCGGCTTTCTTGAGGTGCTCGATCAGCGCCGATGTCATGCGAATCGGGCCCATCAGATTGGTGGTAACGGTCGATGCCAGCAGTTCGTCATCCACCTGGCCGGCCGCCGTGTCCGGCAACATGATCCCGGCGTTATTGATCAGCACGTTGAGCTGCGGGAATTCGCTGATCAACTGTTTCGCGACCGCGGTAATACTGGCCGGATCGGTAATATCCAGTTCGACTGCGTGCATCCCCGGGTTGGCCGCAACGACGGCTTCCAGATGGCCTTTGCGCCGACCTGAAATAATCACCTGGTTGCCCAGTTTGTGCAGTGCTTCGGCCAGCCCACGGCCAATGCCAGAACCGCCGCCGGTGATGAAGATGGTGTTTTGAGTCAGTTTCATGAGTAAGTCCTCTGAGATTGCGGAAATGCAAAGCGTGAATAAATGAGGAAAAGGGCGGGTTGCCCGTGCTGTGAATACAGGGGCTATGCTAGGCGCGAACTTAGAAGCTCATGGGTCGAAATACCGACGTTTCAGGCCATTCGCCGGCTGCACGATTGGCAAACTCAAATGCAGAGCGTGCAGCCAGACTGGGACGTCACGTCAGGTTCATGAAAGTTAACGGCACCCATGAATAGCCGATGTCCCTTCACAATCTCCCCGCCCGCCTCTACTCTGCATCAACCCTCCCTCCGCACCGAGCACACTTCAAATGATGGACAGCCTCAGCGGCATTACGGCCTTCATTCATGTGGCCGAAACCCGCAGCTTTACCGAAGCCGGTCGACTGTTGGAAATCTCCTCATCAGCAGTGGGCAAGAGCGTGGCGCGCATGGAAGAACGCCTGGGTGTGCGGCTGTTCCATCGCAGCACCCGCAGCGTCACCCTGACCACCGAAGGCGAGCTGTTCCTGGACCGCTGCAAACGTATCCTCAGCGAAGTGGAAGCGGCAGAAATGGAGCTGCTTGAGTTGTCCGCCACACCGCGCGGCAAGGTGCGTATCAGCGTGCCGATTCAGAACGTGTTGATCATGCCGGTGCTGGCCGGATTCATGCGCGCCTACCCGGACATCGAACTGGACGTGGACATGTCCGACCGCATGGTCGATGTGATCGAGGAAGGTTTCGACGCGGTGATCCGCACAGGCGCACCGCAGGACTCGCGGCTGATGGCGCGCAAGTTGGGCGGCTACCAATTGCAGTTGGTGGCATCGCCGGCGTATCTGGAACGCCATGGCGACCCGACGCACCCGGACGATTTGATCCGCCACGTGTGCCTGCTGCACAAGTTTCCAGCCACGGGAATGATCGAGCGCTGGCCGCTGCGCGTCGGCGACACGCACATCGAGCCGAACCTGACGCGGGCCTTGACTTGCACCACGATGGACCCGCTGACATACCTGGCGATCGATGGGGTGGGGATTGCCTGCCTGCCGGATTTTTCGATCCGTGAACCGTTGGCCGACGGCAGGCTCAAGGTGGTGTTGGAGGATTACACCGACCACACCGGCAACCTGTGGATGCTCTGGCCTGCATCGAAGCAGACAGCACCGAGGTTGCGAGTGTTGATCGACTTTTTCAAAGACAACATTCTGAAAGGCTGAAATCAGCGTTGCAGTGATTGGGCTATCGGAGTCTTCTGGATGCCGAAACTGAGCATCACCGCCAGCCCGAGCAAACCGATGCCAGCGCCCAGCCAGAGAGCCGACGGCACACCGGCATGATCGACCATCAAACCACCGAAAAGTGAACCTGAGGCAATGGCAACCTGAAAGGTCGTGACCAGCATTGCCGAACTCGCTTCTGGCAGTTGGGGTGATGTCAGTTGCATCCAGCTGCTCACGCCCAGAGGGATCGCACCGTATGCGATGCCCCACACCAATACCGCCAGCGACACAGCCATCCCCTGCAACTCAGGCAAGGCCAACTGCGCTGCCACCATCAGCAATACCACGGCGCCCAATGAGGCACGTAAATGGGTGGTGATGGTCCCGGCCATCGCAAAATTCGCCAGCATGCCGACCAGGCCGAAACCCAACAGGATGGCGGTGATGGCCGTTGGTGAGAAGCCAGCGTCATGGCCAAGGAACGGTGCAATGTAGGTGTAAGCCGTAAAATGTGCCGCCACCACAGTGCCCAATAACAACATGCTGCGGCGGGCATTACTGCGCGACAAAAATGCCACGAGCGCGCGCCACTTCAGGCCTTCGCTGGAAGGCAATGACGGCAAGGTCAACGCTTGCGCAATCAGCGCCAGCAACGCGAGCCCTGCTGTCACGGCAAAGGACATGCGCCATGAAAACAGCGTGCTGACAAACGTCCCGAAAGGCACTCCGAACACCGTTGCCAGGGTGATCCCTGCGAAGATCAACGCCGTGGCCTTGGCTGCCTTCGACTGGCTGACCAACCGCCCCGCCGCCGCAATGGCCACAGCCCAAAATCCCCCTAGCGCAACACCGAGAAGCCCGCGCCCCAACAACATGACGGCCAGTGAAGGAGCCAATGCCGACACCACATTGGAAGCCACCAGCACCAGGGTCAGCAGCAGCAATAAGTGACGCCGGTTCATACGGCCCGCGCCCAGCATGATCGCCGGCGCCGACACCGCGGCGACCACACCCGGCACGGTGACCATCAGCCCTGCCACACCTTCGGTGACGCTGAGGCTGTTGGCGATCTGGGGCAAGACGCCGACCGGTAGATATTCAGTAGTAACAAAGGCAAATGCGCCAAGCGCAACGGAATACACCGACAACCAATCGCGTGAGGAAGACGCTTGCTCCTGAGGCTGCGCAGAAGCAGCAGGTATTGCGTGTGAATCGTTCATGGGATAGCTCCACAGAAATGAGTGGCGCCATGTTAGGTATCGAGCAGTCGACGAAAAACAGGGCGCAGCTCCAATCACTGCGGATCAATCACTCCACAATCAAACGATTCACACCGTCCATTAGCGCCATCCGTGTCCGAAGTGTTCTGCCCTCTGGCCGGTTTTTCCCCACGCGCTCACTCCATAGACTCCACCTCGACAAACATTCATTACCTTGCGAGGACTTTCCCATGACAACCAAACACTCACCGATTCGCGTCGGCATTATTGGCGTAGGCAACTGGGCACGCCATGGCCACCTGCGCGTGCTTAACCTTTTGCCGCAGTATCATTTGCAGGCGGTCTACAGCGAACGGCGTGAACGTGCTGAAGCAGCGGCCGGCGAGTATTCAATCTCCGAGGTGGCCGACTCGGTAGAAGCACTGGTCAATAACCCCGAAGTTGATTTGGTCGTGGTGCTCAACACCGCGCCCCAGCACGAAAAAACCGTGCGTGCCGCCATTGCTGCCGGCAAGGATGTTTATTGCGAATGGCCATTGACGACGACCACCGCTGACTCCCAGGAACTGCTGCAACTGGCCAACAAGGCAGGCGTGCGTCACATCGTCGGTCTGCAACGCCGCCATGCACCGCACAACCGTTACCTGCAAGATCTGCTGCAACAAGGTTACGTCGGCAAAGTACGTTCAGTGCGGATGCATGTCAGCATGAATTACTTCCAGGCCGTGCGACCCAATGCGCTGCGCTGGACCGCACCGGAGGAAAACTTCTCCAGTGTGATTGCAATCTATGCCGGCCATTTCCTCGACATGCTCTTCACGGCGACTGGCTGGCCGCTCAGCGTGTCAGGCCTGATGGTCAGTCAGTTCCCACAGGTGACCATCAAGGAAACCGGCGAAGTACTGCCGAGTACAGCGCCTGACCAACTGGTGCTCAGCGGCATGCTGGAGGATGGTGGCGTTGTCTCGATCCACATTGAAGGCGGCAAGCGGAACGGTTCCGGCGTGCAAATCGACATCACCGGTGATCAGGGCGACCTGAAAATCAGCAACCGTTCGGCGTTTGGCGATGTGGGCGACGACTATGTCATCGAGGGTGCGCATGGCGATAACCTGACGCTGGAAGTATTGCCGCTGCCTGAGAATTATCAGCGCCTGCCGGCCTCGTCATTACCGTCCGCAGTGCTTGAACTGGCAGAGCTCTATCACGTATATGCGCAGGATGTTGCCGAAGGCACCCAGGCGGCGGCGACGTTCAACGATGCATTGCGTCTGCATCAGTTGCTGGATGCGGCAAAGAGCGGGACTCAAACTCCCCTCAATTGGATCGCGTAACGACTGATGCCTGTGAAAACGCTCGATATTGAACTATCGAGCATGAAACTTCGTTGGCGCAACCGGGGCGGATACAGACTCGCCCCGCAGCGCCAATTAATCTCAGGGGTCATTATTGGTTCATCGCAGAACCGTCTCTTACTCAACCGAATCCGGGAAACGTGCGCCGAACATCGGTAGGCCGCTGGCTGAACTGACGGTGGTGGCCTCGTCCTGGAGAACGTCCCAGTGCTCGACCAGAATGCCATTTTCCAGACGCACGATATCCACCGCGATGAGCGCGGCAGGATGACCATTGTCAGAGAAACGACCGTGAACCATCACTTTGTCACCTTCCGCCATGATGACACCGGGTTCGTAAGTCAATGTATCGGGCAGGCTTTTGATCAGGTCAAACAGCCCCTCACGCCCAGGTGCGATAAGGGCACTGTGCTGAATGTAGGCAGGAGACCAATACGCTTCGGCAGCAACGTAGTCGCGTTTATTGAACAACGTATCAAAAGCTTCAAGCACGATGGATTTGTTCTGCGTTTCAATAGTCATGATTGTTCCTTTCTCGATGAGATTAGTTGGTGAGGGGACGGCTTGACCGGTGCTGGTTATCTACCGTGCACTCGGACTGTTGGTGCCATGCATCCTAGCTCGGCGGATTTGACTGCATAGGTCGAAAAACCCGCATTTCTTGCCATACCCTTTGGGCGGCAGCGGATCTCGATCATTGCGGCGTGACCGGCAATTGTGTCGGGTCCCCGTCCTAAAAATCAGACGATAAGATAAATTTTCAGACCCCAACGCAGAACTCCATCTCCCCTGGCAAGGCGCTCCCTGCGCCTTTCTCACACACTCGGCTCTAACGCTATCGCGCTGCATAACAAAAAGAGCCGCGAAAAAAATGACCAGTTTCCCATCTGCTACCGAAAGCCAGACAGGCCATATCGGCGCCCATCAGACCCGTGTCGAGGACGCAGCATTGTTGCGTGGACTCGGCTGCGCCTGTTTCTGGCTATTGTTGATTGACGAACTAACCGCTGGGCCACTAGATCATTTATCTAAATATGCCTTGAGCACCGTCTAATCTATTTAAATAAATAAGTTAATTAGCTGTTCAGCGCCTTCATCGCATAGTTGCGATGAGCTGGAAGATTTTGTGTTGCTTCTATTACTTGAAAACAACAAATGGAGCGCTATATAAGTGACTAGAAAAAAATTTGCTGCAAGTTCGGTGTTTCTTGGTCTCACCCTGAGTGCCCAGGCGCATGCTGAGTTCCTGAGTGATAGCAAAGCCACTTTGGGAATGAGAAACTTCTACTTCAATAATGACAACCGCGATGGCATTGCCGCCCCTTCCAAAACCGAAGAATGGGCGCAGGGTTTCATGTTGGACTTCAAATCGGGCTATACCGATGGCATGGTTGGGTTTGGTGTCGATGGCCTGGGGTTGCTGGGGGTTACCCTGGACAGCGGCAAAGGACGGCACGCTGGCAGCACCATGATGCCTTCTGACAGTGACAACCGTGCCGTCGATGAGTGGAGCCGGCTGGGGCTGACCGGAAAAGTCAAAATGTCGAAAACCGAACTTCGCTACGGCACCTTGATTCCGAAACTCCCCATTCTGGTCGCCAACGATGGGCGCGTGCTTCCACAAACCTTCGAGGGCGGTCAAATCACCTCGAGCGAGTTCAAGGGGCTGACCTTGACTGGAGGTCGGATCGAACATGCGACAGGACGTGGTTCGAGCGATCAGACGGGGTTGGCCGTTGCTGGTGGTACCCGTGAAAGTAATCAGTTTGACTTCGCCGGGGGCGATTGGAGCGTCACCAAGGATCTGACAGCTCAGTACTATTACGCCAACCTCGATAACTACTATACGCAGCATTTTTTTGGATTAATTCACACCCTTGCCCTCTCGGACAATCAGTCCCTTAAAACCGACCTGCGCTACTTCAAAACTGACTCGTCCGGTGCAAATAGCTCCGGTACGTCAGGCTACAGAATGAGTGGCTACACCAAAAACGGTGATGGAGAGATCGACAACCGTACCTGGAGTGCCGCGTTGATTTATACGCTGGGTGGCCACGCAATTACCGCGGGTTACCAAAGTGTGTCGGATGGCAGCAACTTCACTCAACTCAATCAGGGTAGCCTGGTAGACAAGGGCGCCGGTGGAGCAAGCCTGTATCTGTATACAGACCGCCTGATCCAAACTTTCACCCACGCAGGCGAGCGCACAGCTTTCGGTCAATATGCTTACGACTTCGCCGCTCTGGGTGTCCCTGGCCTGAAAGGCTCGGTCATGTACCTCTCCGGCGATAATATTAAAACTACGTCAGGCGACAACCAAAAGGAATGGGAAAGAGACATTAGCCTGGACTACGTCCTTCAGTCCGGAGCGCTCAAAGGCGTCGGGTTCAGTTGGCGTAACGGCAAGTCCAACAGCGAAGCGTCTCGTAACGTAGATCAGAATCGAGTTTTTGTAAGCTATAGCATTCCGCTTTTCTAACGAGTGTCATGAGCGGTTAATACAATCGGAAAAAAGGGGACGGATTTATTTTCCTAATAATAAATCCGTCCCCTTTTTCCGCTCTCAGCCTTAGGTGCAGGTAGCCAGAGGCCAACCGACGCGCGCTGCACGGAGGAGACTGGCCTTAACAACCAAGCGGTGAAATGGGGCAATAACGAAGATGTAGGCCCGGCCTAGACGGTTGTGGCAATGGACCACGGTTGAAAAAACGAGTTGGCGACTGCCTTCTGGCTCTGCTTCTCCAGAACACAGGATCGATATTCGGAAGTCGAGGTGCTTGTCGTCCTCTCCCATCACGATTTCAGTCTTCTTCGTGCTGTAGACTTTGAAAACTCCGATCCGATTAGCAAGTGATGCCAAATGTTTGGCTGTCTTGAGACCAAAACAGGCAACGATAGTGTCTCGAACTTTCATGAGCCATCCGATCCAGGATGGTTGGTGGGAAAGGATGAATCGAGCTAGCAAGTCTGGATTGGTAGATGTGCCCGCAGGGAGCCGAATCGCAAAAGCGTCCGCTAGGTCCATCGACTTGTAAAGGTGGGTGATGCCGGACCTCGATGGGACTGGCACGGACATTATGAGCTCAAATTCTCGGGGCATCGGGGATCTCTCCTGAGTTCTAACTACTAATTAGACGACACGCCATGTCGCGTTTCTTGTTGCGATGGTTTGTCGTATAACGCTCCTTGTCGCCCTGTCGTGCTTATCTAGCTTAGAAGTGACGGTTACCGACTTTCAAGCCGGACAGGGACAACCGCGCCAACTTCTCCTTATCGGATACTGAGCCCGATCAAGGCATCATAGAGCTCTTGCTGCCCTGCTAGCAGAACAGGGAGCAACGTCGCACGGCGCTTGTCGATATCGAACAAGGATTCAACCAACCATCCCACCAGATAGAGCGCCGAAAGGCATCCGCCAGCGGTTGCAACGTTCCCCTGGCGATATCAGTGAATTGATCGAAAGCAATCAGAACGATTTTCTTCAAGGCGAGCTCCATGAAAAGTGCTGGCGTGCAAAACGCAACGGCCATCTTTGCTGGTGTTCGCAGCGTATCAATCGGTTGCGCACCATACACAGTCTGTATGGCGCTAAATATGGAGCGAAATAACGGGTGAGAAAACTAACTCGTAGCCATTGGATCGCGGCTGGTTTTGAGGCCCACGACCAAATATGACTGGATCACCTCAAACTATCCAGACACATCTGACTGGCTGCTGCTGGCCCATTGTTGCCTATCGTGAAGGATGAACCGTTTACTAGGCGTACAGGCCATACCCTGCCGCGATGATCAGCGGAGATACCAGCAGCGTTGCCCAGAACCCCGATTTTGGAACAGCAATGACGCAAATGATCGAGATCATAAGCACATAGATGCCGACAATTTTAAGTAGCGCGAGATCGCCAACAGCTACGGCGTGAATTGCTGTCTGCCCTGCGAGCATAAAAAGCGGTCCCAGCATGGTAAACCAGAGGGCAGTTCGCCGATCTTCGTGCGCTTTGAATTGGTCAATGAAGCCAGAGTCTACAGCGGCGGCGAATGCTGTTTTGAACTTGATAATACCGAATGGAATATGGAAAACCCCCAAGGCGAAGAGGGTCCATGCGACGATGTTTGACATGTCTTATATGCTCCGTAACGGTGAGGTTGGCTCAGAAGCGGTCACGGCAAATGCGACATTGCTCAGGGAGAAACGCAGCATGGGTGATGGCAAGGACTGCTGCCGGCTAATGAAGCTACCCATTTGCCATCAGCGTGTCCACCGTCCACTTTTGGCCAATTGCTGCCCTTCGTAACGGGCAACATTCGGCCAAAAGCGATCTATAGCCTACCGCTTCACTCCTCGACGCCCCCATACAACCCCAACCGCCGATCCCCATGCAGATCATTACGCGCACTAATGCGCTTGTTCCGCGCCTCGGCGAGGTTGAGTGTCGCCAGCAAAAGCTGTTCGCCCCCCTGCTCCGCCGGCCCTGCCAACGGATAACCATCAGCATCAACGATCACCGAACCCTGCACCCAACCAACACCGCGCTCGTGGCCATGCCGATCGCACGCGGCGATGAACATCCGGTTGATCGAGGCGTTGGCCTGCACCCGCACAACTTCAGCCGGACGCTCGGTTAATGGCCGTGGCCCGTCCGGCCAGTTGACCGGAGCGCAGAGCAAATCGGCACCGGCCAGCGCCGGCAATCTGACCCATTCGGGGAATTCCAGGTCGTAGCAAATCAGCATGCCGATCCGGCCATGGACCGTTTCGATGACCGGCGGCGCGTCGTCGCCGGGGCTGAATATGTCTTTCTCGGCATCCCAGAGGTGCGCCTTGCGATAAACGACGCGCAGTCCTTGGGCATCGATCATCGCTGCGCTGTTGGCCAGTTCATCGCCTTGCAGTCGCTCGCAGAATCCGCCGACCACGACGATGTTCAGTTCCTTCGCCAGCGCCCTCCATAGCGTCAGGGCCGGGCCGTCTGCGGTTTCGGACAATGACAGCGCTTCGTTGCGGTCCGCAAACACGTAACCGCTCTGGACCAGTTCGGGCAGCACCACCACATGAGCACCCTGGAGCGCCGCCGAACGAATCACACGTTCAGACAGCGTCCGGTTGTAAGCGAGGTCGCCAATTTTCGGCGCCACCTGGCAGCAGGCGACTACGGTGTTTTTTGCGCTGTTCAACGCACCTCCTCCAGCGGTTGATGGGCCAAGGCGACAATGTCGTGCTCGGTGATTGTGTCGATGATCCGGTGCTCGTACTTGAGGTCGATTGAACGGCTGAGCAGGTAATACGTCAGGCCCGAAACGACCAGGCCCACCAGCCAGGCAATGTCCACGCCTTCGAGCATGCGCGCCAGCGGTCCGACGAACACCTCTTTACCGGCGGCCGCATCGAAGATGTAGAAAAACGGCACCATAGCGGCGAATCCAATCAGGTACGAGGCGATACCGCGAAACTGCCAGGCGCCGTAAATGCCCTTCGGCGTGAAGAAATGCGGGATGGCATAGCGTCCTTTGCGCACGAAAAAATAGTCAACCAGATTGACCGCAGTCCAGGGCACGAGGAAGTACAGCAACAGCACGAGGAAGGTGTTCAACAGGGCAATACCATCGCCTTTGATCGAGAGCACGCAGGTCAGCAGGATAAGGCTGATCACGCTGATCGACATCACTCGGGCGCGGGGCGTCGGGGTGATTTTTTTGATCGAGTCGACACCTGTCAGCAAGGTGAGCATGGCGCTGTAAGTATTGAGGGCGATGATCGGCAGAAAGCCCGCCACCGAGACAATCACCAACACATTACCCAGGCCCGGAATCATCGATGAGCCGACCTGGTTAAGGGCGACCAATGCGTCCGTCGCTTTCAATTGCTGGGCGAGCCAGGCACCGAGACCGATCATCCAGCTCCCCGACAACGAAGCGCCGATGAAGATCGCCGCGATCAGTTTCGGCCGGCTGGTGTTTTTCGGCAGGTAGCGGGAATAGTCGGAGACATAGGGCGCGTAGGAAATGTTGTAGCTGGCGCCGATGGCAAACAGCGTGGCAAACGCTACCCAGCTGAACCCCAAATCAGTCGCGGGGACGACGCCCTCCTGGCCGGCACCGAACATCAAGGCGATGGTCACCAGCGCATACAGCGGCAAGGTCGCCAATAATGCCCATTTGAAAGCTTTGTGCATCAGGTCGTGGCCGTAGATCGACAGCAGCGCACCGATCAGCACCACGGCAACCGCCACGATAGTCGGGTCGATACCGAACACGTGCTCCAGGCCGTTCATGATCAGCGAGACGTTGACCACGTTGAAGCCGACGAACACAAACATCGTCGCCATCAAGGCAAGGATCACTCCGCGATAACCGAACTGGGCACGGGACTGGATCATTTGCGGCAAGCCCATCTCCGGACCTTGCGAGCCGTGAAACGCCATGAAGAGCGTGCCGAACATAATGCCCAGCGCACCGGCCAGCATCGTCCACAGCGCCGACAATCCGAGGCTCGGGCCAACGAAACCGATGGAGATGGTGAAAAAGTGGAAGTTGCCGAGAAACCAAAAAGGCCCCTGGCTGCTGAGCTTGGCGTGACGTTCACTGTGTGGGATGTAATCGATCGAATGGCCTTCGATGGCCAGTCCGCTACTCGCCTCGACGGCGCGCACAGTATGAGGGGACCCTGACATACGACTGTTCCTATGCTGGTGTTTATTGTTTTTATGGGCAAAGCGCCGGTTTCATTGCAATGTAGGGCCTTGATCAGGGCGGTTAAATATCGCAGGCACACTGTTTACATAGGTCCGCATCTATGTGATTGAGCTTTGGGAGACGCACATGCTGGGAACTGTATCGGAACTGGATCTGCGCTTGATCCGGGTATTTCTGACCGTCGTCGAGGCCGGCGGTATCTCGGCCGCGCAAACCGCGCTCAACACCACGCAACCGACCATCAGCGCACAACTGGCCACGCTGGAAGCGCGGGTCGGGTTTCGTCTGTGCGAGCGCGGGCGCGGCGGGTTTTCGGTGACACCCAAGGGCAGTCAGTTTGTCGAGGCGGCCCGGCGCCTGCTGGCGGCGGCCGAAGGCTTCCGGGTGGAGGTCCAGCACATCAATCGCAAAGTGTCGGGCAACATCAACATTGGCTTGCTTGGTCAAATCGATCCCGTTGCCAACAAGAAAATCGCCTTGGCCATTGCGCGCCTGCGCTCTCGCCATGAAGGACTTTATTTCCACTTCACCGAGCTGTCGTCATCACTGCTGGAAGAAAAAATCATCAACGGCCATATCGATCTGGCGATTGGTTACTTTTGGCACCGCTTGCCCAGCATTGATTACTTTCCCCTGTTCCAGGAAACCCAGATCGCCTATTGCGCCCCGGCTCACCCGTTGTCGGGACAAGTGGGTGGTCTGACCCGGGAGGACGTTAGCGGCTACGATTGGGTATGGCCTAGCCACCCCTTGCCGGAAATGCCGGCGCCCACTTCGATCGAACGCTTGACCGTGCTCACCGACAGCATGGACGGCGCCGCCCTGCTCATTCTGTCGGGCCAGCACCTTGGCTTCTTGCCGCAGCACTATGCGGACAAGCATGAACAGCTGGGGCAACTGCATCCGTTGAATCCTCAACTGCTGCGCTATGAGGTGGGCTTTCATGCGGCAGTTCGGCATTCGGCGCGGCAGCGGGATCTGGTGAGTGCGTTCCTGACTGAGCTGATCGAGATTTTTGCTGCTTAGAAGCGTATGTCGCTGGTGCGAGTGACGTCGATACGTGCCACCGAACCGGTCAGGTGCGCCAGATCCTTGTTGTGTTCGGCGATGATGTCTTCGGCGGTCATGCTGGCGTTGGCGACGGTGGAATGAGCGTCGCCGGCGAGCACCACGTCGTAACCCAGCTTCAAGGCTTGGCGCACGGTTGCGTTGACGCAGTAGTCGGTTTGCAAGCCGCAGATGATCAGGCGTTCGATGTCCTCCTTCGGCACCAGCTTTTGCAGGTTGGTCTGGTAAAACGAATCCGGCGTGGTTTTACGCACACGCACATCCTTGGGCGAGGTTTCCAGCCCTTCAGCCAGTTGCCAGCCTTGGGCGTCATACGCCAAGGGGCTGCCCTCTTCTTCATGTTGAATCAGGATGACCGGAACGCCAGCGTCACGAGCCCCGGTGCTCAGGTCGTTGATGTTATCGATGACGCGTTTGATCTCGAAGCATTCGTACTCGCCAGTGCACAGGGCCTGCTGGACGTCGATGATCAGCAGTGCAGTTGTCATGGTCCCCTCCTTGATGTGTTGGTCAATCAGGGGACAGAAAACAGATCCGTCCCCTTTGAAAAACAATCCTCAGTAACCGAGCGACAGCCCGGTGTTGCGACGTGGGTCGTTGGCGCCGTAGAAGCGGTTCTTGCCGACCGGTTTGCCTCCCAGCGAAGGCGCGCCTACCAGAATCGCCGCCAGGTGGTTGGCGTCCTGTGGCCCGGCAAATTTATGCCCCCAGCTTTCGAGCATTTTCACCGTGTCCGGGCTCGTGGTGAACGCCTCCAGGTTGGTCTCTTCCGGTAGCCACTGCTGGTGGAAACGTGGCGCATCGACCGCTTCCTGGATGTTCATGCCGTAATCGATCACGTTGAGCATGGTCAGCAAGGTTGCCGTGATGATGCGACTGCCGCCGGGGGTGCCGACGACCATGACGACTTTGCCGTCCTTGGTTACGATGGTCGGGCTCATCGATGACAGTGGCGCCTTGCCCGGGGCGATGGCATTGGCTTCGCCCTGGACCAGGCCGTACATGTTCGGTACGCCGATCTTCGAGGTGAAGTCGTCCATTTCGTCGTTGAGAATGACCCCGGTTTTGCTGGCCATGACGCCGGCGCCGAACCAGTCGTTGAGGGTGTAGGTCACCGATACCGCGTTGCCCCATTTGTCGACGATGGAGTAATGCGTGGTGTTGTTGCCTTCATGAGGCGCTACACCGGGTTTGAGATCGCGGGATATGCCGGCCTTTTGCGGATTGATGGCTTCGCGCAGTTTGGTCGCGTAGTTTTTATCCAGCAGGTGCGCGATCGGATTTTTCACGAAGTCCGGGTCGCCCAGGTAGCTATTGCGGTCCACATACGCGTGGCGCATCGCTTCGATCTGATAGTGCATGCCTTGGGCCGAGTGGTAGCCCAGGTCTTTCATCGGGTAGCCTTCGAGGATGTTCATGATCTCGCAGATCACTACCCCACCGGAGCTTGGCGGCGGTGCCGAGACCACGTGATAGCCCCGGTAGTCGCACTCGATTGGCGCCAGCTCACGGGTCTTGTATTTGTCGAGGTCGGCCTGGGTGATGATGCCCTTGTTGGCCTGGCTTGAGGTGACGATAGCGTCGGCCACCCAGCCTTTATAAAAACCGTCGGAGCCCTTCTCGGAAATTTCCCGCAGGGTCTTGGCCAGATCTTTCTGCACCAGTTTTTGCCCGACCTGCATCGGCTCGCCATTGCTGAGGAAGATCGAGCCGGAATCCTTGATGTCCTTCTTGAACACGTCAGTGGCATAGTCCAGCAAATCGACATCGCCCTGCTCCAGCACGAAACCGTCTTCGGCGAGCTTGATCGCTGGCGCGATCACATCCTTGCGCGGTTTGGTGCCGTACTTCTGCAGGGCCAGTTCCATCCCGGACACGGTGCCCGGCACGCCAACGGCCAGGTGTCCCCGGGTGCTGAGGTCCGGGACGACGTTACCCTCTTTGTCGAGGTACATGTCGGCTTTGGCGGCCAGCGGCGCTTTTTCGCGGAAATCGAGGAAGGTTTTGCGCCCGTCCGCCAGCTGAATGGTCATGAAGCCGCCGCCACCCAGGTTACCCGCTGCGGGATAGACCACCGCCAGCGCATAACCCACCGCGACCGCGGCATCGACGGCGTTGCCACCATTCTTGAGCACATCGACGCCCACATGGGACGCCAGATGCTGGGCCGTCACGACCATACCGTTTTCGGCCGCGACGGGGGCCACCGAGGCGGCGTACGTGCTGAGGCAGCTGAGCGCCAACGAGGTCGCAATCAGCGATTTGGCAAAAGGTTCGAACTTCATGAGTCGGTCTCTTCTTTTTATGGTTTGTGTAAAAAATCTGAGAAAACGCGTCAAGAGCAGAGGCAAGTATGGCTGGGATTGCGTATTGCGCCTCCCCGTCGAGACAGTATGCTGAGCCTCTGTTCAGCCCTTCTGCGGAGTCCGCCGGCATGACCTACACCTTCACTACCCTGGCGTCTCCGGTTGGCGAGCTGAAGCTGGTCGCGAAAGATTCAAGACTGGCAGCCATCCTCTGGGAAAACGACAAGCCGCATAGGGTAAGGCTGGGGCCAATGCACGAGGCGCCGGATAACCCGATCCTCGTGCGCGCTACTCAGCAGCTAGAGGAATACTTCGCCGGAACACGCAGCCGGTTCGAACTGGAACTGGATTTCGCCGGCACCGAATTTCAGAAGAAGGTCTGGCAGGCGCTGTTGACCATTCCGTTTGGCCAGACCCGCAGTTACAGCCAGATTGCTGAGCAGATTGGCCATCCGAGTGCGGTGCGCGCAGTGGGTGCGGCGAATGGCAAGAATCCGATATCGATTGTTACGCCGTGCCATCGGGTGATCGGTGCCTCCGGGAAGCTCACCGGGTTTGCCGGTGGGCTTGCGGCCAAAGAGCGGCTGCTGACGCTGGAAGGATGCGAATGGTCAGGCGCCAGTCGGATGGATGATTTATTTTGAGGGTCCGAAGAGATCCTTCATCGCCGCATACTGCAGCAGCATGATGGTCTTCGCATCGCAGATCTCCCCGCGATAAAACGCCTCAAGCGCCTCCTCGAATGCCCACTCCAACACTTCCAGTTCTTCGGTCTCTTCTTCCAGCCCGCCGCCATCGCTGACTTTCGATGAGGCGTCATATTCGGCAATGAAGAAGTGCAGTTTTTCGGTCACTGAACCGGGGCTCATGTAGGACTCGAAGACCTTTTGCACATGGTGAACGCGATAGCCGGTTTCTTCTTCGGCCTCGGCCCTGATGCGCTCTTCGGGATCGGCGCCCTCAAGCAATCCGGCCGCGACCTCGATCAGCAAGCCATCGTGGCCGTTGACGAATACCGGCAGCCGGAACTGGCGGGTCAGCACGACCGTTCTCTTCTCGCGGTTGAACAGCAGAATGGCGGCGCCATTGCCACGGTCGTAGACCTCGCGTGTCTGGCGTTGCCATTCACCGTTGTTGCGCTGGTAGTCGAAGCTGATTTTCCTCAACAGGTACCAGTCGTGGGACAACACCTGTGATTCGATGATGTTGACTCGCTCGGCGGTGTTCGACATCACAATTCATCCTATTTTGTCGTGAGGTGCACATGGTAGGCGAAAACTTAAAAGCCCGGCATGACTGCCTTAATGCTGTTTGCCTTAGATAGTTTCGGTATTGGGTTGGGGTTGGGGTTGGGGTTGGGTACATATCCGTTTCTGGGGTAACGGCTGCTGTTGGTTCCGCTCTTACAGCGGGTCACTTGGAGAAGCGCCAAGTAACCAAGCGCTTTTGCCCCTGACG
>NZ_JARVSN010000042.1:0-83523 GCF_030209165.1 Pseudomonas sp. fls2-241-R2A-110
AAAAGCGCTTGGTTACTTGGCGCTCTTCCAAGTGACCCGCCGTCAGGGCGGAACCGCCAGCCGTCGTTACCGCAGCAACGGATATGTACCCAACCCGCAACCCCAAAACGTTCTTAAGTGAACAGCATTACGCACACGCGGGGCGTTTTCGTTAACCTGAAGCAACGCACTTCGCAGCCCCGCCACTGACCAGAACGAGGCATCAGCACCCCATGATCATTTCATCCGCATCGGATTACCGTGAGGCCGCACGCCGCAAACTCCCGCGTTTTTTGTTCGATTACATTGATGGCGGCGCTTACGCCGAGCATACGTTGCGGGCCAACAGCGCTGACCTGACGGGCATCAGCCTGCGTCAGCGGATTCTGAAAAACGTCGAAACCCTGAGCCTGGGCACCACCCTCTTCGATCAGCCGCTTTCCATGCCCATCATTCTCGCCCCGGTCGGCCTGACCGGCATGTTCGCCCGCCGAGGTGAAGTGCAGGCTGTCAAAGCGGCGCAAAACAAAGGCATCCCGCTATGCCTGTCGACCGTATCGGTGTGTTCGATCGAGGAAGTCGTAGCGCAGAGTCAGCAATCCATCTGGTTTCAGCTGTATGTGTTGAAAGACCGGGGCTTCATGAAAAATGCGCTGGAGCGGGCGAAGGCGGCCGGGGTCAAGAACCTGGTATTTACCGTCGA
The DNA here is from genome assembly GCF_030209165.1 of Pseudomonas sp. fls2-241-R2A-110. Taxonomy (NCBI): domain Bacteria; kingdom Pseudomonadati; phylum Pseudomonadota; class Gammaproteobacteria; order Pseudomonadales; family Pseudomonadaceae; genus Pseudomonas; species Pseudomonas sp. fls2-241-R2A-110. The sequence goes on from NZ_JARVSN010000042.1 coordinate 683, forward strand.
CATGCCCACCCCCGGCGCTCGCTACCGGGATGCACATTCGGGGATGTCCGGGCCTTTTGCGTCATCGCGGCGAATGTTGCAGGCCATGACCCGACCCGACTGGGCGTTCAACGTCGGCCTCATGGGGCGCCCGCATGATCTGGGCAATATCTCGAAGTACCTGGGCAAAGCCGTCACCCTCGAAGACTACATGGGTTGGTTGGCCAACAATTTCGACCCGTCGATCAGCTGGAGCGATCTGGAGTGGATTCGTGAGTTCTGGAAAGGCCCGATGATCATCAAGGGCATCCTCGACCCTCAGGATGCCAGGGATGCGGTGAGCTTCGGCGCGGACGGGATTGTGGTGTCGAACCACGGGGGGCGGCAGCTCGATGGGGTGCTTTCTACTGCCAAGGCACTGCCGCCGATCATGCAGGCGGTGGGGAATGACCTGACGGTGCTGGTCGATTCGGGGATCCGCTCCGGGCTCGATGTGGTGCGGATGTTGGCGTTGGGGGCGAAAGGCGTATTGCTGGGTCGGTCGATGGCTTATGCATTGGCGGCTGATGGCCAGCGTGGGGTGGAAAACATGCTGGATATTTTCGCCAAGGAGATGCGTGTGGCGATGACGTTGACCGGGGTGACTTCGATTGGTCAGATTGATGAGTCGACGTTGGTGGGGGCTGGTGTTCGTTGAGCTGATGCGATTTGGGGGCTGATCCGTTATTTAGGTGATGGCTGCTTAGGGTTCCGCCCTGACGGCGGGTCACTTGGAAGAGCCTGCCCGGCCCGACGCCAAGTAACCAAGCACTTTTGCCCCTGACGCTCGGCCTCTCGAGGGGGCGTGTGCATCAAGATCAAAAGCTGAAGGCGAGCTAACGCACGACCTGATGAGTGGTGAAGATCAACAGCTTTGCGCCGATCCGCTTTTATGTGGGAGTGAGCTTGCTCGCGATGCTTTGGCTTTTCCTTTCGATCTTGGTCGGGTTGCCCCTCGCCTGGAAATCCGTCAGTCGATATTTTTCAGAACTTCAAACGTGACTTGATCGGGATAAAACGCCACGTATCCGCGAATCTGTTCTACGGACACTTTGGGGTTTTCATAGCGCCACACTGCATTCGCGGCCTCATGCCCCGTGACTTTCAAACTGTAGTAAGTGGCGTCGCCCTTGTAGGGGCAATAGGTTGTGTGGTCGGTACGCGCGAAATATTGTTCGGCGATGTCCTCCCACGGAACGTAGTACACCGGAGGATAATTGGCTTCCAGCATCACCAGCGCACGTGTCGAGGCGGCGACTTGAATACCGTGATACTTCACCAACAGGGTGCCCGGCTGTTCCGCGATGGTAATGACAGGACTGGGACCAGTGCTTTTCATGGAATGCGTTCCTCATGACGGTGATAGACCTGTGCGGCGCGCTGCGACGCCAAAACCTGAGACCAGGGTTTATCAGGTATAACGCAATTTTCGCGACAATGACTGTCTCACAGCTGAACGGGCCGTTTGGGTCGTCGCAACCTGACGCAATAGCTTAGCCTGTACATCCATACAGATAAAGATTGCTCCATCGCTCGCCACCGGCCATTCTGTGCGCCTCTTGCCAACTTGATGAACGATGGTGGTTATGCGGCTGTACCTCTGTGAGAAACCTTCCCAGGCCAAAGACATCGCGGCCGTGCTCGGCGCCAAACGGCGTGGCGACGGTTGCTGGCTGGGAACAGACGTCACGGTTACCTGGTGCATTGGCCATCTGCTGGAAACCGCACCGCCGGACGCCTACGACGCACGTTACAAGCGCTGGGTGCTGGCGGACCTGCCGATCATTCCCGACAAATGGAAGATGACCGTCAAGCCGCGCACGGCCAGTCAGTACAAGGCCGTCAAACGCCTGCTTGGCGAGGCCGATGAACTGGTGATTGCCACCGACGCCGACCGTGAGGGCGAAATGATCGCCCGGGAGCTGGTGGAACATTGCCGTTATCGTGGGCCGATCCGTCGGCTGTGGCTGTCGGCGCTGGACGATGCCTCGATACGCAAGGCGCTGGCGGCGCTCAAACCGGGTGAAGAAACCTTCAGCCTTTATCACTCGGCGCTGGGACGGTCCCGGGCCGATTGGCTGATCGGCATGAACATGAGCCGGTTGTTCACGCTACTGGGGCGTCAGTCCGGTTATCAGGGCGTATTGCCGGTGGGCCGGGTGCAGACGCCGACTTTGCGCCTGGTGGTGGACCGCGATCGCAGCATTGCCGATTTCGTCCCGGTCGCCTACTGGGCCATTGACGTGCAGCTGCTGCACGATGGCACCGCGTTCACCGCGCAATGGCGTGCGGTATCCGACGCCTGTGACGATCAGGATCGCTGCCTGAACCAGCCGCTAGCCCAGCAAGCAGCCGCCGCACTGCGCGGTGCCGCGAGTGCCCGGGTGATCAAGCTGCGCACCGAACGGATGCGTGAAGTCGCACCGTTACCGTTCGATCTGGGCACGCTGCAGGAAGTCTGTTCGAAGAAACTCGGGCTCGGCGCCCAGGAAACCCTCGACATCGCCCAGGCGCTTTATGAAACCCACAAGGTCATCACCTACCCGCGCAGCGATTGCGGCTTCCTGCCCCTGAGCCAGCACAGCGAAGCGCCAGGCATTCTCGCCGCGCTGCGCCAGGCCGACCCGTCGCTGAACGCCTTGAACGACCACCTGCAGCCCCAGCGCCGCTCACGGGCCTGGAACGATGCCAAGGTCACGGCGCACCACGGCATCATCCCGACCGCCGCCGCCAAGAATCTCGATCGGCTGGTAGGCAAGCAGCGCGCGGTCTACACGCTGATCCGCGCGCGTTATCTGGCGCAGTTCCTGCCCAACCATGAATACGACCGCACCCAGGCCGACTTCGATTGCGCCGGCGAAGCCTTGCGTGCCGTCGGCAAGCAAATCGTCGAACCGGGCTGGAAACGTGCCCTGCCCGAGGCGCTCGCCCCGGCGAAAGGCCGTGAGGCACCGGCGCCACAACCGCTGCCGGCATTGGCCGAAGGGCTTGATTGCGCCGTCGCCGAGGTCAAGCTCAAGGACCTCTGGACGCAACCGCCCAAGCCGTTCACCGAAGGCGACCTGATCAAGGCAATGAAGAATGTCGCGAAACTGGTGGAGGATCCGCTGCTCAAGCAAAAACTCAAGGACACCACCGGCATCGGCACCGAGGCGACACGCGCCTCGATCATTCAGGGCCTACTGGATCGCGGTTACCTGATCAAGAACGGCAAGGCCCTCGCCGCTACCCCCGCCGCCTTCAGCCTGATCGATGCGGTGCCGCGCGCAATTGCCGACCCGGGGACCACGGCCATCTGGGAGCAGGCGCTGGACATGGTGCAAAGCGGCGAGATGAGCCTGGAAGAATTCGTCACCAAGCAGGCGGCGTGGATGAGCAAGCAGGTCGCCCGTTGCGCCGGTCTGAGCCTGACCATCAGCGGTCCGGCAAGCCCCGCCGGTCGTGGCGCCACACCGTGGAAAAACAAACGCAAGCCCACCAAACGAAAGCCGTCGACGGGCACCAAGCGCGTGGCAAAACCGGCCAGTAAAGCTTGAGGGCACTTCGAATGGACGGTGATGGTCTAGTGTTCTTCAAGCTCACGACCGCCTATTTCTGACAAGACATCGCAGCCTCGTTTCACTCGACAGCTGCCACAGGGAAAATATTTATGATTACCGTGCACCACCTGAACAACTCCCGCTCCCAACGGATTCTCTGGTTGCTGGAAGAACTGGCCATCCCTTATGAGCTGAAAACCTACCAGCGTGACCCCAAGACCAACCTGGCACCGCCAGAACTGAAAGCGGTCAACGCCCTGGGCAAGTCGCCGGTGATCGAAGATGGCGCGCAGAAAGTCATCGAGTCCGCCGCGATCATCGACTACCTGATTCGCCGTCATGGCCAGGGACGCCTGCAACCCGATCCATCCACCGCCGCCTACGATGAATACATCCAGTGGCTGCACTTTGCCGAAGGCTCGGCCATGCTGCCGCTAATGCTGAACTTGTACGTCGGGCGCCTCGGTGAAGCCGGTGCGCCGTTGCATCCGCGTATCAACTCGGAAGTGGCCAACTACCTTGGCTACCTCGACACGGCACTGAGCCAGTCCCCGTTCTTGCTCGGCGACGAGTTCAGCGCCGCCGATATCCAGATGAGTTTCATCGGCGAGATCGCCAGAGCCCAGGGCAAACTCGGCAGCTATCCTCATGTGACCGCGTGGATTGAACGGTTCCAGGCCCGCCCTGCTTATGCCGCCGCTTTGAAAAAAGGCGGGAAGTACGACTTCGCGCCCCACTGAGTGATCCCGAACGGGCCACGGATGGCCCAGCGATCAGGAGCGACCCCGCATGCCTTCAATTGAGCTGCGCGCCGCGCACCGCGATGAAGTGGAAACCATCGAAAACCTGATGCAGTTCTACCTGTACGACTTGAGCGAATGGCTGCCGTTGAAACTCGGTGAACACGGGTTCTTCAACTTCCAGCCCGCTTGGGATTACTGGCGTAAACCCGCGACCCGGCCGTTTCTGATCAGGGTGGACGCAGAACTGGCCGGTTTCGTGACCGTGGACGACAACACCCATATCGACGGTGCCGACTACAACATCGGCTATCTCTTTGTCAGTCGACGCTTTCGTGGCCAAGGTGTCGCGAAGTTTGTCGTTTCCACCCTCTTGAGCCAGCTCCCCGGTCAATGGCAGATTTTCCACATCGACGCGAACCAGCCGGCCCGGCTGTTCTGGGCCAACGTCATGCCCGAACTCGCCGGCACTGACTTCACCCTGCACCAGCGTCCGGTAGACGGTTATCCCTGCACCTTCTACCGCTTCCAGCGTTTGCCGTCATCGGCCTGACAGACCCGCCTCGCCCACCCTTTTTTAATTCCAAACGGCTTTGTCCGACAATATGTAGTGACCAAAAATAATCACTACATAACGGTTGACGCCTTCGATTTGCCCTTGCATGATGCAGACATCTCCCCGATCGGGAGTACAGCAACATGTTTGAGCAAGCTCGTCTGACCGCCGAGCTGTTTTTCCCGGATACACGCTGCCCACAAGGCAGATTGAAGAAGCTGACCTGGCCCGAACGTCCAGTACAAGGACGAGAAGCGCTGGCGATCAATCCTCATGAAGCTTGTGGCCGACCCTGAAAAAGTCGGCAGTGGCCTCCAGGTTTTCGCTGCTTCTCCTCGTTGTGACGCTAACGCGTAGCAGTTATTCAACACGACTACATGCAACAGACGCGCAACCCCGTCGATTTGACGGCCGACCGCTGACGTCCTGGTTTCGGTGCCAGGGATCAACTAACCGATGGGCTACTTGTATTAGCGAATCAACTTTGAAAGATCACCAAATGGTCAAGGGGCATATTATGAATCTGAACAATCAACCTACTATCGATGAACTGGCTCGTATCTTCGCTGCGCAAAAAGACAGCCACGACAGCCACATTCTGTGGATCAGCAAATCGGGCCAGGTTCATATCGACTGCCTGTCGCCTCACGCTCATGAAGCGGAGTTCGACCAGAACAACCAGAACCTGCTCGCTCGACTGAAGATGTACCGTCGCGGCCAGGGCTATGTCGGCAAGAAAGCTGCAGCCGACAGGGACTTCATCGGTAACGTTCTGCAAACGCTGAAACAGGCATGGGCCTCGATGCAGAACCAGAATGAAGTTCGGGTGATTGACCGGTTCTACTGAAATCCGCCAAGGGTTTACCCCGCCTCTGAACAATAAAAAGGCCCCGCTCGAATGATCGAGCGGGGCCTTTTTTTGTTTGTCTTGTGTGCGCTAAATAAAGCTATCGTTACACCTACGTGCGGCCAGCCCTTGGAGACTTGCGATGAAAAATACCCTGACTGTTCTGCTGTGGTTGGCAATCGCCAATGCCGCCCATGCCGATATTTCCAGCCTGCCTTCATTCGATGCAGACTGCCCCGGAAAAATAGCGGTACATGCGGACTCCGGAGGCCCGGTCACCATCGGCGGCAAGGAAGCCGAAACCAAATCCATCGATGATCGCCACTTCGAAGCCAAGGCTTCGGGTATTACTGTTTCGATTGAAGTAATCGATGACGATACGGTCAAGGTGACAGCCGCCGGCAAGGGCTCGAATGGTGTGTGCCCAACACTGGATGATTGATCCTGTCGACTAACGAGCCACCGTCCCCAACACCAGATTCATAAACGCCACCGACGCTGCGCTGTGATAGTTGTTTTTACGCCGCAGCAACGCAGCGCCCCGGGTGGGCGCCTCTCCTTGCAACGGGATTTTTCGCAATGCCCGGTCCTGGGTGGCAATAGGCTCCGGGAGAATGGTGGCAATGGCCGTGTGCCGAATGACTTCCAGCAAGGTGTTCACCGAGTTGACCTCGATGACCACCTTCGGCGTGATCTGCTCCTGGGCAAAATACTCATTGATGCGGGTACGGGTGACGAAGCCAGGCGCCAGCAGCGCGAAGTCCAGTTGCGCCACCTGTTCAGCGGACAGTGCGACCTGGCTTTCATACAACGGATGATCGCGCCCCACCATCACGCCCAACGTCTCGGTAAACGCCGGGATGGATTCGATGTCGGCATTTCTGACTTGGGTAAACGCGATGGCAACGTCCAGTGAGTCATCGAGCAGCCCGGCCTCGATGTCGTCCATCGACAGCTCGAAAATCTCCAGGTGAATGTTCGGAAATTGCGCCACGTAATCGCGCACCAACGGCCCCACCAGGTACGCCATGAACGTCGGCGTCATGGCCAGGCGCAAGCTGCCGCGGGACAAGTCCTTGACGTCATGCAGCGCACGTTTCCCCGCTTCCAGCTCGACCAATACCCGACGTGCACACTCGATGTAGGCCGCCCCGGCATCGGTCGGTTTGACCGTGCGCGAGGTTCGGTCGAACAGGCTCACGCCGAGGGTTTCTTCCAGCTGGCGGATCTGCTGGGACAGGGTCGGCTGTGAAACGTGCAGCGCCTCGGCAGCGCGGGTAAAGCCGCCGTGGTCGGCAACCGCCAGCAAATAACGAAGATGTCGCAGCAACATGGGGCTCACCATCTATAGGCAGGACTTATGCGCAGCATTGTATATCGGTCTTGGACGCTATTGATCAATCGGCAGAAGATTGCTTCACACCCAAGCAATACCACCCCGATAGGAGAATCACCATGCAACAGTCCCACGCTTACAACGACCCAAGCCTGGCCCTGACCACGTCGATTCTCGATGCCAAGGCGCGTAAAAATCTGTCCTGGCAGGACCTGACCGACGGCACCGGCCTGGGCCTGGCCTACGTCACCGCCGCCCTGCTCGGCCAGCACCCACTGCCCGAATCCGCCGCCAAGGTCATTGGCGAGAAACTGGACCTGGACGCCGACGCCGTGGCCCGTCTGCAGATCATTCCGCTGCGCGGCAGCCTCTCCGGTGTTCCGACCGACCCGACCATCTACCGTTTCTACGAAATGATCCAGATCTACGGCACCACGCTCAAGGCCCTGGTCCATGAACAATTTGGCGACGGCATCATCAGCGCGATCAACTTCAAGCTCGACATGAAGAAAGTCGAAGACCCGGAAGGCGGTTCCCGCGCCGTGATTACCCTGGACGGCAAGTTCCTGCCTCTGCGTCCTTTCTAAGTTGAACCGGCCCGCACTCCGGTGCGGGCCAGACCCGATCCCCCAAACACGCTTTTGCGCTCACCACATTCGTCTGGAGGAGGCCCCATGAAAAAAATTCTGTTGGTTGTTTCCTTGCTGGCGGGCATCTCTGCCCAGGTTCACGCCCAGGACGCCGCCGTCGCTTACCAATATGGCATGCACCTGGATATCGCCCAGGTCGTGGCAATCACCCCGGTGGCCGATGTCTGCGGCGTGGTTCCAATGGAGATGACTTACCTCGACTCCAAAGGCGCGACCCACATTCTGCAATACAGCGAACTCGGCACCGGTTGCTCGAACTGAGCAGCCACTGTTAATCACTTATGAGGACGTCACCATGAAAGCGCTCATCGAAGGTTTTTTGAAGTTCCAGAACGAAGCTTTTCCGCAACGCACCGACCTGTTCAAACACCTGGCCACCACCCAGCATCCCGGCACATTGTTCATCACGTGTTCTGACAGTCGCGTGGTGCCGGAACTGCTGACCCAGCAAGAACCCGGCGAGCTGTTTGTGATCCGCAACGCCGGCAACATCGTGCCCTCCTACAGCCCGCATCCAGGTGGCGTGTCGGCCACGGTAGAATATGCCGTCGCGGTACTGGGCGTGACTGACATCGTGATTTGCGGCCATTCCGATTGCGGCGCGATGACCGCCATCGCCAAGTGTAAATGCATGGATCACTTGCCTGCCGTCAGCGGATGGTTGCAACACGCCGAGTCGGCCAAGGTTATCAACGAATCGCGCCCTCACGCCGATGACGCGGCGAAGGTGAGTTCGATGGTGCGCGAAAACGTCATCGCTCAACTGGCCAACATCCAGACCCACCCAAGCGTGCGCCTGGCCCAGGAAAAAGGTCAGTTGAACCTGCATGGCTGGGTCTATGACATCGAAACCGGTTCAATCGATGCGCTGGAAGCCAGTAGCCGCACCTTTGTGTCGCTGGCCGAACACCCAACGACCTGCGCCGTTTATGGCAAGACCGTTGAAGCGGCTTGATGGGTTTCAGAACGTGGCGAAAAGACGATCGACGCAGCGCTCCCGGTTTACGGAAGCGCTGCCTTTTAGACGATCGTGATGGTCACTTGTCGTCCGGTCTGGAGGACGATGACGACCGACGCTCAGAGGTTTCCTCGGCGTTGGGTGCCGTTGGAACGCTGCCTGGTGTGAACACGTGAGTGAGCAATTCCCTGGCATCGACCTCGACGACACCCGGCACCGAACGGGCCAGCGCAACGGCCTGCTCACATTGTTTATGGGTGATGACACGACCGCTCAACGCCACCGTTCCCGCATGGGTTTTGACATGGACCTGCATGGCAAGGCTGGGTTCGGCCAATGCCAGGGCCGACTTCACCCGGCCGGTGATCCACGTGTCGTGCACGACCGCTTCCAGATCATGAGAGTAATGCTGAAATGAATTAAGTTTCATGGCGAACCTCTCTCGAAACGCAGACGCAAACACACCTTAATTATAGTGCGCCTGGCGCCTGCGGTCGGAAAGTGATCAGCGTTTCACCGTCAGGTCCGTCTGGGTCATGCGACTGCGAACGGTGAACACCCCGTCGCCCGACAGAATGGCGCTACGGGCGAACAAACGGCCGCTCTCCCAGTTCGAAAGGCCCAGCTCCGGCTTGTTCAGCGCGTATTGGCCGTCGACCCAACGGGTGATGCCATTGCCGACAAATGGCGCGTTGACCGCATTGTAGAAACGCTCATGCGCCGCCGCATCCTCACTGATCAGCGACACGGTGAACTGCGGGCTGTAGCGATTGAACAAGGCGATGGCGCGGTCCAGGTCGTCGACGATGTTCAGGCTGACTTCCGGGGTTTCTTCCCATTCCCACTCGCGGCCCAACTGATCCTCTGGCAACGGCTCGGCCAAAGCTTCGGTCTGATAGCCTTCGGCGCGGTACACCTGGACGCTCGCGGTTTGCCATTCAGCCGGCAAGTACTGTTCGCTGCCCTCGACGATGTGCAACTTGCAGCCTTGGCCCCGAGCGGTGCCGGCCTGTTGCAGCGCGTCGAGGAACAACGGCACCAACTCCGAAGCGCGGTCACGCTGGATCAGGCAGACGTTCAGGGTGTTGCAGACCTTGCGGTCCAGGGAATTGCGCACCACGGCGGCGAAGCGCTCGGCGTCGGCGTCTTTATCGGCAATCAGCCAGGCGCCACCGGTGCCGTGCAGGCTGACGGCGGTGCCGGCCTGTTGGGCGATGCTGCCCAGTTGGCTGACTGCGCGACCCGAACCACGGGCCACCGCCAGTGACAAACGGCGGTCGGCAAACATCGCCCAGCCCGCCGCATGATTGACGCTTTCGACCAGCGACACCGCGCCGACCGGCAACCCGGCCTCGCTGAGTGCCGGGTTCAGTGCATGAGTGACAATCGCCTGGGCGGTGCCCAACGCATCGCTGCCAATGCGCAACACCGCGGTATTACCGGTGCGCAACACGCCAGCCGCGTCGGCGAAGACATTCGGCCGTCCTTCGAACACGAACGCGACGATGCCCAGCGGCGACACCACTTGCTCGACTTTCCATCCGTCGTGCTCGACGCAACTGATGACCTTGCCGCGAGTGGCCGGCGCATCGCGCCAGGCTCGCAGGCCGGCGATCATGTCGCGGCGCATGCGCTCATCCGCCAGCAGCCGTGTGGTGGAACGACCACGGGATTTGGCGCGTTCGATGTCGGCCAGGTTGGCGGCCTCGATCAAGGCCCAGCAATCCGGGTTTTCCAAACGTTGTGCAAAGAGATCGAAGAAGGTGCTGATCGCCTGATCCGGGACGCTCGACAGCGCGGTGAACGCCGCTTCGGCGCGCTCGATCGCGACGGCTGCCGCTTGCTGATCCACCACCGGGATGAGCAGCAACTCGCCGCTGACCTGCTCCACCAGCAAATGGTCCCCGGGCTGAAAGCGCGCAGCCAGTTCGGGGCTGACGACCGTGACACGATTACCGGCGAAAGGGATCGGCGTGCCAGCGACTAGACGTTCGAGCGCAAGAGACATGAAGCGGTTTCACCATGCAGGGGGCGGCTGGAAAATGTATAGGAAAATCCACGGAGCGTCATTAGCCCCGCCGCCCCGATTGCCTTAGAACACCGACCAGCCAATGCGCTGGCTCAACAACTCCAGCGCCGCCATCCCGGCCAGCGAGTTACCAGCGGCGTTCAATTCCGGTGACCAGACGCACACCGTGAACTGCCCCGGCACCACCGCGACAATCCCCCCGCCCACGCCGCTCTTGCCCGGCAGACCGACGCGATAGGCAAAGTTACCGGCCTCGTCATACAAACCGCTGGTGGCCATGATCGAATTGACCTGCTGAGTCTGGCGGGCGCTGAGAATCTGTTCGCCGCTGTGTTTGCAGAACCCGTCGTTGGCCAGGAAGCAGAACGCCCGGGCCAGGTCGACGCAATTCATGCGCAACGCGCAGTGACTGAAATAGCTGCGCAGCACCGCCTCGACGTCGTTGTGAAAGTTACCGAACGACTGCATCAGGTAAGCCATCGCCGCGTTACGCGCGCGGTGCTGGTATTCGGATTCGGCGACCTTGCCGTCCACCATCACCTGCGGATTGCCAGACAGCCGACGGACAAAATCGCGCATCGACAAGGCCGGCGCGGCAAAGCGTGACTGGTTGATGTCGCAGATCACCAGGGCACCGGCATTGATGAAGGGATTGCGCGGGCGGCCACGTTCGAATTCCAGCTGCACCAGCGAGTTGAACGGCTGGCCGGACGGCTCGTGGCCGAGGCGCTCCCAGATCGCTTCACCCGAGTGATCGATGGCCTGCACCAGGCTGAACACCTTGGAAATACTTTGCACCGAGAACGGCGTCTCGGCATCGCCCGCGCAATACAACTCGCCGTCGTTGCCATACACGGCAATGCCCAACTGATTGGCCGGGACCGTGCCGAGGGCAGGAATGTAGTCAGCCACTTTGCCCTGACCGATCAGCGGCCGGACGGCGTCAAGAATCTCGTTCAACAGCGCTTGCATGCCGGGTTCCGAAGTCTCGCCCCGAGGGATTGCGGGGACATGGAGGCTAGACGCCGTGGGTCGGCGCAGAATCACAGATTGCCCAAACACAATCTCAAAAAACACCGCGCCCCTGTGGGAGTGAGCTTGCTCGCGATGAGGCCAGATCAGTCAAATCAATGTTGACTGTCATTCCGCTATCGCGGGCAAGCTCGCTCCCACAGGAGATTGGTGTTGGCTATGTATCGGAGTGTGTACAGAGCCGCCCGCGACACACCCCATCCATAAAACCCCGCACCCGCGACACATCGCAGATACACCCGCTTGATGAACTGTGCCTGTCGATTGGCCTCGCCGATCAAAGCGCTCAACTCACTCAATGCTACGGAGTATCACCATGTTCAAGCTCTCGACTTCTTCCCTGACCCTCGGCCTGATCATCGCAGGCGGCCTGGCCCTGTCCAACGTGGCGTCGGCCTCCGAATCCGAGGCGTTCAGCATGAAACAACTGGCCCACGGCTACAGCCAGGTCCAGGCCGATACCGCAGAAAAACCCGCCGAAGGCAAATGTGGCGAAGGCAAGTGCGGCGCCGGCGAGTAACCCATTGCATGGGGCAACACGTTGCCCCGCTTCCCTGACAGAACGGAGACCCCGCCCATGACTTCTGCAATTTCGTCGGCCGTGAAAGGCCTGCACCTGAACCTCGACCGGGCCGGTAACTGGCTCGCGCCATTGACGCTACGGCTGTTCATTGCCTGGGAATTTTTCGAGTCGGGCCTGGAAAAATGGAACGGCGAAAACTGGTTCGCCGACATCCAGGACGCCTTCCCGTTTCCGTTCAACCACGTACCGGCCACCTTGAACTGGGAACTGTCGATGTGGGCCGAGCTGATTTGCGCCCTGGCCATACTCGTCGGCCTGGGGACACGTGTTTCGGCAATCATCCTGATCATCGTTACGGTCGTCGCGACCGCTGCCGTTCACTGGCCAGCCGATTGGTCTACATTGAGTGAGCTTGCTCAGGGTTATGCCATCAGCAACAAGGGGCACGGTAACTTCAAGCTGCCGCTGATCTACCTCGCAGCCCTTATGCCGCTGTTGCTCTCGGGTGCCGGCAAGCTCAGCCTGGATGCACTGTTGGCCCGATTCATCTGGCGTCGCACTCACCCTTGACCGACCAGAGGCTCGGGCGCGTCCTCCACTCCCTGAAAAAACGGAGCAATCGCCATGAGCCTTACTCTCTACGGTTTTGACGGCAGTACGTATGTGCGCACCGTGAAAATGCTGCTGTCAGAAAAAGACGCGGACTACGAACAAGTGCAGGTCAACGTGATCAAGGGCGAGCCGCACCTGCCCGAGCATTTGGTCCGCCACCCTTTCGGCAAGGTGCCGGTTATCGATCATGACGGATTTCGTGTGATCGAAACCGGCGCGATCGTCGCCTATCTGGACGAAGTCCTGCCCGGTCCGTCCATCACACCGGATAACGCCCACGACCGCGCCCGCACGCACATGGCCCAGGGAATTTACGATTCCTATGGCTATGGCAACCTGGTGCAGGTGTTCGGCTATCATCTTTTTCCTGACTTTATTGGCGGGCAGAATGAAGAAGCGCGCCGCAAAGGCATCGAAAACTCGAAACGGGTGCTGCGCGAACTGATGAAAATAAAAGGCACCGATCCGTATATTGCAGGTCTTGAACCCAGCATCGGCGACTTTTACCTCGCGCCGGGCTGCGCCTACATCGCGATGACGCCGGATGCGCCGCAGGTGTTCGCGGTGGAAGGTTTCGACGGATGGTGGAAACGCATGCAGTCTCTGCCAAGCTTCAAGGCCACACAGCCGCACTAAGCTTCATTCCACCTCACTTGCGAAAACAGGAGCCACCATGAGCGTGACCACCCAATGGATCGAGATCGACAGCGACGAAGGCACATTCGGCGCTTACCTGGCCATTCCGCATACCCGTAAAGGTCCGGGGATTGTGCTGATCCAGGAGATCTTCGGCGTGAATGAACACATCCGCTCGGTCGCCGAGCAATACGCTGCCGACGGCTACCTGGTCATCGCACCGGACCTGTTCTGGCGCAACGGCCACCGCATCGAACTGGGCTACGACGAAGCCGGCTGGAAACGCGCCGTCGAGTTGATGAACGCCACCGACATCGACAAGGCCCAGGCCGACATCAAACTGGCCATCGACGCACTCGATGCGCAGCCGGGCCTGGACGGCGGCATTGCCTCCATCGGTTATTGCTTTGGCGGCTTGCTGTCGTACCTCACCGCCGCCAACGGGCTGGTGGAAGTGGCCGTTGCTTATTACGGCGGCGGCATCCAGAACCATCTGGACCGCGCCGACGACATCGAGGTGCCGTTGCTGATGCACTTCGGCGAACAGGACAGCCACATTTCACTGGAAGCCGTGGAGAAAATCGCCGAGCGTTTCGAGAACAACGACAACGTGGAAATTGTTGTGTATCCAGACGCCGAACATGGTTTCAACTGCTCGCACCGTGACAGCTACAACCAGCGCGCCGCCGCTGAGGCCCACGGCAATACACTGATCTTTTTGGGTCAGGAACTGTAAAAGCAAATCAAAAAAAAGGGGCTTCCATCGCTCGGTGGAAGTCCCTTTTTTTCAGCGTCTTTGATGGCCCCTCGCGAGCAAGCCCGCTCCCACAAGGGATTTTCAGTGAACACAGCATTTGTGTTCAACGACGATCAACTGTGGGAGCGGGCTTGCTCGCGATGACGATCGTACATTCAGCATGGGGTGACGGGTATATCGCTTTCGCGAGCAAGCTCGCTCCCACAGGGGATTTTCAGTGAACACAGCATTTGTGTTCGACAAAGATCAAGTGTGGGAGCGGGCTTGCTCGCGATGGGAGCGCCTCGGTCTCAAGCCGTTTTCAACGCCCGGTTTCTTCAGCAGTGTCGATCACACCCGGTTTCGGCTGGTCGTTGCGTTCGTGAACATGACGATGCGGCGTACGGTCGATGTTCAGGCTCAGTATCTCCGGACGGCTGTAGTGACCGCGGCCGTCCATCTGGCGTTTACGGATTTCGATCTGGAACAGATCGATGTCGGCAATCACTTCGCCCTCGCCTTCGGTCAGTGCGCCGACGACTTCACCCTGAGGGTCAATGATCGCGGTGTAGCAGCCGCCGGAGATCGGCCCGATCTCGCAGCCGGTGTCGGCCATGATCTGGGCCTGCTGTTCCGGGTACAACCACGCCGTCGAGTTGACCACAAAGCACGCTGACTCCAGTGCGTGCATGCGGATGCTGACTTCCATCTGGCGAGTGAACAAAGGACCTGCGAACGAACCCGGGTACATCGAGGCGTGGATCTGTTCGCCGTCTTCGATCAAGGCGTAACGCGCCAGCGGATTGTAATGTTCCCAGCAGGCCAATTGACCGATGCGCCCGACCGCGCTGTCGGTGGCGCGCAGGCCAGAACCATCGCCCATGCCCCAGATCATGCGTTCGTGATAGGTCGGCGAAATCTTGCGACGCGCCTGAATCAGCGTGCCGTCGGCATCAAACAGCAACTGCGTGTTGTAGAGGGTGCTGCCATCGCGTTCATTGACGCCGATGGACACCACCATGTTGGCTTCCTTGGCTGCTTTGCCGATGGCATCGGTGGTTGCCGACGGCACGACAACGGCCTGGTCGAGCAATTTGTAGTGCTCGGAACCCATTTTGAAAGGGCTCTGCACGAAGGAAAAGTACGGGTAATACGGTACGACGGTTTCAGGGAAAACGGCGAACTGCACACCCTTCTCGCCGAGTTCGCGAATCTTGTTAACGACCTTTTCTACCGTGCCTTCACGGCTGTAGAGAACGGGGGCGATCTGGACGGCAGCGGCTTTGACAATGGTCATGGCGGTGATCTCACTGAGGGGATGGGCTTCAACGAGATCTAGATTACGGCAATCATATTTTGTCTTAAATGTCGAATGCACCACCTTTTAGGACACAGGGAAAATCAAGCTCGATGGGCGCGCTGAATCACCTGCGGTGGTTGCCCGAATGCACGGATAAAGGCGCGACGCATTCGCTCGCGGTCGCCAAACCCGGTGTCGGTCGCCACCACATCGATGGAATGCCGACCGGTTTCGATCATCAGCCGGGCCGCCTCCACCCGCAGGTTTTCGATGGCTTTGGCCGGGGTCTGGCCAGTTTCGGCATGGAACACCCGGCTGAACTGCCGGGGGCTGAGATGGGCCGCGCTGGCCAGTTCTTCCACCGACAGCGCCGATTTGAGGTGGTGTTTGGCGTAGGTCAATGCGGCCTGGATGCGATCGGTCTTGGGCTCGAGTTCGAGCATCACGGAAAACTGCGACTGGCCGCCCGCGCGCCGGTGATACACCACCAGTTGCCGGGCCACCTGGCGCGCGACTTCGGCGCCCAGGTCCTTCTCCACCAAGGCCAGCGCCAGGTCGACGCAAGCGCTCATGCCGGCAGCGGTCCAGATATTGCCATCGTTGATGAAGATACGGTCCTCTTCCACTTTCACCTTCGGGTACGCCCGCTGCAGCGCCGGGGCATGGCACCAGTGCGTGGTCGCCCGCTTGCCATCCAGCAGACCGGCTTCGGCCAGCGCGATAGCACCGGTGCAGATCGACCCCAGGCGCCGGGTGGTCTGGCGGGCGTTGCGCAGGAATTGCACCATGCCCGGCGATGTTGGCCGGATCAGGTTGTCGCCCATGACCAGCAGAGTATCGAACGCTCTCTTGTCGAACGCGTGGCTTGCCACGTCAAAACCGGCCGATGTCGGCACCGACCCACCGTGCTCGGACAGCAACGCAAGGCTGTACACCGGCTCCTCGGCGACGGTGTTGGCCAACTCGAAGGCGGCGCACATGGCGAGGCCCAAGACCTGGAAGCCTGGGTAAACGATGAGTCCGATGTTGTGCACGGGGCGTGTCCGTAAACGTGGCATGAGGGGATTCAAGTCATTGGATTGAACTCTACGCTTCTGCGCTTTCGGGTGAACAGTTCTTCGATCAGCGGATATCTATCCCCCCGTGTGTATTAGCCGCGTTACAACGTTCAGGTTCAACTGGAAGAACTAACATCGGGTCAAAAAACCAACGTGCTAATTGGGTCTATACCTAACGTGTAACTGTCGGCCATTCGAGGGAAAGGCCATGGATACCTCTAAGGATTCAGGTACTAACCTGGCCTTCTGGCTGCCTGGCAGTGCGGTCATCCTGAGTCTGGTGGTCTCGACGTTCGCCCTGACCCGCGAACCGTTCATGGAACCGCGTCCCATCGGCGCACAATTTCAGGCGCAACTGCCAATCGAAGCGCGATTGTGGCAAGACCCGTTTGATGCGCTGGAGCGTTATCGCAAAAAACTCAACGACGCCAAGAGTCCCGACGCCGGCCATTTATGCAACCCCTTGATCGCCCTGCCGCCCGAGGAATCCTCGGTTCCAGACATGATGGTGGCGCTGGTCGAGGGCGGCCCCTATGCCGATGAAGTCGAAAGGCGGCGGCGCATTCGTTACGCGTTGCTGGCAGGTTTCAAGAACTCGCACCGGGTGCCGGATCAAGAGCAATACATCCAGTGCCTGAAGCTTTCCGCTGATCTTTCAACCGACTCACCCAGCGAGACCAACTTCGCCGACATTCCCTACGAAATGTTTGTCGATAATCCCTTCGATCCACCGACCGATCCGCAAGACAAACCACTGCCGCCCAAACGCACGATCGTGTTCTGGCTGAAACAGGACGCACTCGGCACCACCCCGTTGCAAATGCTGGATAAATTGAACAAGACCCTGAGCGCCAAACTCCAGTTGGGGTGTTCCGCCCAAGCGTGTCCCCAACGGCCCGACGACGCCAATTTGAAAGTCATCGGCCCGGCCACTTCAACGGTCTTGCGCGGCATGTACCAGGATGAAGCCAACGCCCACGCAACACCGAACATCGAGATCTATTCCCCCCTGGCCACTGCCGACAACGAGACACTCGCCAAAAGCCTCCACCTCCCGGCGAAAGAACCGCCGGACAAACAGCCGATGAAACTGCTGCGCACCGTTAGTGACGACGGCACCATGACGCAATTGATGCTGGAGGAACTGAAACTGCGTCATGTCGATCCGGCAACCGGTTTGAAGTGCAACAAAGGCAGCTTGCGGCGGGTGGGTTCCGATTGCGCCCGGACCCGTTGGCCGCGCGCCGACCGCATCGCATTGATTTCCGAGTGGGACAGTTTCTACAGCCGTGCCTTGATCGAAAGCTTCAAGACCCAGGTCGCCGCGGATGCCGGCCTGCGCGAGAACAAGGAGAAGGCTGCTGTCGATCGCTGGATTCTGCGTTTCAGCTATTTGCGTGGCCTGGACGGACGCCTCCCCGAGGAAGCCGCCAGCTCTGACAAGGCAGCCAGCCCCGATGCCGGCAAAAACAAGGACGCCACGGCTATTGATCTGAGTCCGTTGGAAAAAGCCGACGGCAACTCCCAGCTGGATTATTTGCGCCGCCTCGCCGATCACATCGCCAGCGAAGACGCGACTTATCGACGAAACGGTGAAAGCGGCATCGGCGCCATCGGCATTCTGGGGGTCGATGCCTACGACAAACTGTTGGTGTTGCAGGCGCTCAAGAGCCGGATGCCGTACAAGCTGTACTTTTCCACCGACCTCGACGCCCGCATGCTGCAACGGGGCCAGGCTCAAACCACCCGCAACCTGATACTGGCAGCGCCTTACGGGCTGACGCTGACGCGAGCCCTGCAACAAGACGTTCCGCCGTTTCGCGACAGCTTGCAAAGCTCGGTGTTTGTCTCCGTCCTCGCGGCGCTGGCGCCACAGTCCTTCGACGCCAAGCGGGCGAAATTCGACTATTCGAAATCGGAGCTGCTATCGCCCGGCATCTACGAGGTCGGCATCAGCGGTTTCATTCCCTTGGCGAGTCCGGTGACCGGCATACGCCCGTTGAGTTGCGAAGCCCCGACACTGCTTTCGCGCTCGGACAGTGACTTGCGTCCACACGACTTGATGGCGTTGCGTTGCCTTCAAGACGCCTCGCCCCCGCCCTACCCGCAGGCCTCCCAGGCCGTGCGCGAGCAGTTCAAAGCCATTCAGTCGTTTTTCTGGGCCGGGCCGCTGACGTTCACCCTGCTGCTGATGGCCGGGTTCATTGCCTGGCGATGGATCTCGGGACCGAAGATCGACCCCGATACCAAGCTGGCCTGGGTGCGCGGCGTGCCCATGACGTTGTACATGGTCGCGGTGGCCTGTTCATTTATCGCCACGCGCTTCTGGCATGCCGAGTTTCTGTGGTTCACGTTCGTGCTGATCCTGCTGGGCATCATCTCGTCGAACCTGATCCGTCGTTCCCGGCAACAGGCCCACAGCAAAGACACGACGGCCAGCGCCGACAGCGGCTTTTACGACGCCTCGGCGTGGTACATCGTTGTCCCCCTCGTGGGGTTCATCCTCGCGTTGATGCTGGCGTATCAAATGCGCAGCACATTGACGGGCGAAGGCCTGGGTGAACCGATGTTTCTGTTTGAAGGCATCAGTGCCTGGCCGACCGTGGCGCTGCGCGTGGCCGCCGTACTGATATCGCTCTCGGCGCTGGCCTGGGGCTGGCGCAACCTGCGCGTCAACAGAGCCGAAATCGAAAGCGCCTACCATTTGCGCCAGTACATGCGCCGCTACCGGATCGGTGTATGCGGGCAGGTTCTGCGCTTTCTTCGCCACTGCAAGCGCTGGAACCTGCGGCGCAGGTGCAACGAACTGGGGAACGGCCTGCTGCTGATTTTTTTTCCGTTGATGAGTGCCAATGACGACTGGTCAAAACCCTGTCAGTCCGCTGAGGCCACCTGCGAGGACGGACGCAAAATGATCTCCATTGCACGCTTCTGGGGTGAACACTGCGTATGCGGATCGTTCGGTGCCCGACTGCTTCGCGCCCTGCTCGCCACCTGGGTTTTCGTCGTGGTCACCAGCGTGCTGTTCGTGGTGTGGCCCATGGAGCATTCTCCGGTGCGCGGCGATTCAATCGTGTGGATGCTCAGTTGGCTGATCCCCACCCTGGTGTTCCAGATGCTGGTGTTCTGGGTCGTGGATGCCAATCTGCTGCTGACGCGTTTCATCCGGCACCTGAGCGAACATCATGCGATCTGGCCCAAGTCGTTGCAGCTGGAACACCAGAAGATTTTCGGCATGCTCAAACACCCTTGCATCGACGAGTGGGTGGACATGCAGTTGATCGCCACCCGTACTTCGGCGGTCAGCCGCCTGATCTATGCACCAACGGTGGTCATGTTGATCCTGTTGGCGGCGCGCAGCAGCGTGTTCGATAACTGGCCGACCCCGCCCAGCGTGGTCATTTCGTTTTTAATCACGGCGCTGATCCTGCTCGCCTCCGCGCTGTCATTACGACGGGCAGCGGAAAAAGCGCGCACGGTCGCATTGCAACGGATCGATGCCTACCTGCTGCAAACGCCGAAAGCGCCAGGCCCCTACGAAAAATTCCAGATCATTCGCGAGCGCGTCGCGACGCTCAACAAAGGCTCGTTCTCGCGTTACTCCGAAGACCCGCTGATCCGCGCGCTGTTGCTGTCGCTGACCGGCATTGGCGGTTCGGCGATTGTCGATGCGTTGAACTATGCGAAGTTTTGAGCGCCCGGCACGGGCGCTGCGCGCCTACTTCGCCGACCCGTCATGCGGCTTGTAAAACTGGAACATCCCGGTTTCAGCCGTTTTGATGTACTCCTTGGCCCAGTCCGGTTTTACCGTGCGGTCATGGAAATACATGGCGCCACCGGTGTGGTCCGGCAACTGCTTATTGAGGGCCTTGCGCGCGATTTCCTTGGCGATCGCGTATTGGGTCTCATCCTGTGCCGTGTCCGGGCGCCCGTCGCACCACCAGGAGAACTGACATTTCTTGGTTTCGGAGCCTTGCTTGACCACCGCACACACCGTGTCGGGGAAACCTGCGTGACCGAGGCGGTTCATGACGACATTGGCGACCGCTTCCATGTCGGCGCTGTCCTTGCCTTTGGCTTCCCAGTAAATGGAGCGGGCCAGGCAGGTAATCGCCTCGTCCAACGGCGCAGTGCCGGACGGGTCGACTGCCTGGACCTCGGATTGGGTAATCTTCTCGGATTTGGGCACGGGCACGTTGTCGCCCTTCTCCGCCGCTTTCTGCTCAAGCACTTGAGCCTTGTCTTGAGCCACTTCTTTTTTTTGTTCCTGGTCGTCGGCGATGGCCTGACCGGCGAGCAGGGTCACGGCGAGTAATGCTGCGATCCATTTAACGGACATGGTGAAAACACTCCGAAAGTCGTCGATTCAGTGTAGTAGCCAAATTATGTCAAAGCTTAAGCAACAATCTGCAAAAAGCCATTGCCTTGAACGGGGTGAGTTCGCGCATTATGGGCGCACTCAGTCAAAGGGGATTTCCATGCGCGTTCCGT
Organism: Pseudomonas sp. fls2-241-R2A-110; assembly: GCF_030209165.1. Classification (NCBI taxonomy): domain Bacteria; kingdom Pseudomonadati; phylum Pseudomonadota; class Gammaproteobacteria; order Pseudomonadales; family Pseudomonadaceae; genus Pseudomonas; species Pseudomonas sp. fls2-241-R2A-110. The sequence goes on from NZ_JARVSN010000042.1 coordinate 21,744, forward strand.
CATCCATTTTGCATCTTGTCGCGTTGCCGTTGGGCCTGGCATTTGCCGCCACCGCCGTGGCAACCGAGGATTCGCAACTGGTCGAGTCGATCAACGTTTACCGCAGCCAGGCGCAGCGCTGCGCCAATCAGGCCTCTTCGGAACTGCCACCGCTGACGAGCGACGCGCGCCTGGTCTTGTCGCCCACCGGTAACGTCGATCTGCAGCAGGCGATGGCCCGTGCGTCGTACCCGATGGTGAACGTACAGGCGATCAGCATGTCCGGACCGCGTGATGCGGCGTCCGCCATGGCGGCGATCAAAGAGAGCTTTTGCCAGGTGGTGCTCAACCCGCAATTCATCGACGTCGGTGTCAGCCATGAGGGGCGCGACTGGCGCATCGTGTTGGCGCGTCCACTGTTGACCGCACGTTTGGGCGACGCCACGGTAGAAGGCCAGAAGCTGCTGGAAATGCTCAACGCCGCTCGCAGCCAACCTCGCCAGTGTGGCGGTCAACCGTTCGCCGCAACCTCGCCGCTGGCCTGGAACGCGACATTGGCCGCTGCGTCCGAAAAACATTCGCGGGCGATGGCCAATAACAACTTCTTCGACCACAAGGACCGCGATGGCCGCACACCCGGGGACCGTGCCGAACTGGAAGGTTATAGCGGCCAGCAAGTCGGCGAGAACATTGCCGCCGGGCAAGACACCGTGCGCAAGGTCGTCGACGGCTGGCTGGCCAGCCCCGGTCATTGCGCCAACCTGATGAACCCGCAATACCGCGAGTTGGGCGCCGCCTACGCAGTCGATCCGAAGAGTGATGCCGGGATCTACTGGACAGCCATGTTCGGTGCGCAATAACGGCGATAGCGAGAGCGGTGATTCGCCGCTCTTACAACGTATGTTGTCTGTTGCCGATCTCTTTGGCTTTTTCGATGGCCCACTCCAAAGCGTCCTCCATGTCCAGCAGGTGTGGGGACGGATGCTCGTTCTCTTCAATTACGGAGTCGTCCGGCCGGTAAACGCCGATGAACATTTTCAGGGAGCCGTCCCTCAATATCTCGGCTGTCACCTTGATCTTGCATCCATTGGAAAGCGTTTCCTTGTGTTCCTCATGGCGTTCAGTCATCGCTGTCTCCCTCTCGTCGTGGATAGCAGGGTTTGCCGTCATTCTTTCTGAGCGTAGTAGAACTTCGACCAGGATTTTCACTGGCCGCCGGCAGGCGGTTTACCGGCCACGAGCCTCACAGGACAGCGGCGCAATGCCACCTATACTCCATTCCACCAACCCCGCGCGGGGCCTGCACTACCAACAATAAAAAGCAGAGGTGGAACATGGTCTGGCAGCAAGTCTACGATCCCTTTGGTAACCCGGTGCTCTCAACCATCATGGCCGCAGTGCCGGTTGTGGTGATGCTGGCATCCCTTGCGTTTTTCCATATCAAGGCGCATCTGGCGGCATTGCTGGCCCTTGGTTCTGCCCTGCTGATCGCCATCTTCGCCTTCGGCATGCCCGCGAACATGGCCGGCACGGCGGCGCTGTTCGGCGCCGCCAACGGTCTGCTGCCGATTGGCTGGATCGTGCTCAACATTATCTTCCTGCACCGGCTGACCACTGAGAACGGCTCGTTCAAAGTGTTGCAGGATTCCCTCGCACGCATCACCGACGACCGACGCCTGCAATTGCTGCTGATTGCTTTCTGCTTCGGTGCGTTCTTCGAAGGCGCTGCCGGGTTCGGCACGCCGGTGGCGGTGACGGGCGCAATCCTGATCGGCCTGGGCTTCTCACCCCTGGCGGCGTCTGGCCTGGCGTTGATTGCCAACACCGCGCCGGTGGCGTTCGGCGCTTTGGGCACGCCCATCATCACCCTGGCCAAGGTAACCGGGCTGGATGAAATGGAACTGTCGATGATGGTCGGCCGACAATTGCCATTCTTCTCGGTGCTGGTGCCATTCTGGCTGATCTGGGCTTTTGCCGGCTGGCGCAAGATGCTGGAAATCTGGCCGGCCATCCTGGTCGCCGGTGTCAGCTTTGCCGTGCCACAGTTCCTGGTGTCCAACTACCACGGGCCGATGCTGGTCGACGTGATCGCCGCACTGATCTCCATGGCCTGCCTGACCCTGTTCCTGAAAGTCTGGAAACCGGCCACGGTGCACACCTCCGCCGCGCTGTCGGGGCGTGTCGACACTTCAAAAATAGACGCCGAACATGAGCAAAAACCCGAAATCAGCGGCACCTTTGCCAGCGATGCAAAACCGGCGGTGATGCGTGCGTGGATGCCGTGGATCATCCTCACCGTCTTCGTTTTCGCCTGGGGCACCCAAGGCTTCAAAAACATGTTCGACACCCGCCCGGCAATCGACCCGGCCACCCAATCAGCCAAGCTCGACCCACAAGGCAAACCGCTGCGCGAAGCCAATCCAATGTTCGCCCCGGCCGTGACCTTCACCACCTTGCACCTGCAAGTGGAAAAGGTTCCACCGGTGGTGCCTGCGCCAAAAACCGAGGAAGCGATCTATAAATTCACTTGGTTCACCAGCACTGGCAGCGGCATCCTCCTGGCGGCCATCGTCGGCGGACTGCTGATGGGTTATTCGATCCCGCAACTGGCCCGCCAATACCTGCGAACGTTGTGGGTGGTGCGCTATTCGCTGATCACCATTGCGGCGATGTTGGCCCTGGGCTTCCTCACCCGCTACTCGGGGCTGGACGCGACCATGGGCCTGGCCTTCGCCGCCACCGGGATTTTCTACCCCATGTTCGGCACCCTGCTCGGCTGGCTCGGCGTCGCCTTGACTGGCTCGGACACGGCCTCCAACGTGCTGTTTGGCGGCTTGCAACGGGTGACTTCCGAACAACTGGGACTCAGCCCGGTATTGATGGCCGCAGCCAACAGTTCTGGCGGGGTGATGGGCAAAATGGTCGACGCCCAGTCAATCGTAGTGGCGTCCACGGCGACTCGCTGGTACGGGCATGAAGGGGAAATCCTGCGCTACGTGTTCTTCCACTCCATTGTGCTGGCCATTCTGGTCGGTGGCCTGGTCACGTTGCAGGCGTATGTCGCGCCGTTCAGCCATCTGGTGGTGGGTGGGCATTGATGAGCCGAGGTTAGTGAGTGATCCACGCCCGGCGATCTGGCCGGGTTGTGGCGAACGATGCGGTGCGGTGTGGATGAGGTGTCCAATGCGCTAAATACTGCTTTACTGATTCAAAGCCTGGACCCATGGGAAGTGCACCGATGGAACGCCTGACCGCCAAAGACTTCGCACCGGAACTGCTTGAGCTCTACGACTATTACGCCCATGGCAAAATCAACCGGCGCGAGTTTCTTGACCGGGCGGCGCTGTTCACCTTGGGCGGCCTGACGGCCAGCGCTCTGCTCGCCACCCTGAGCCCCAATTACGCGCTGGCCGAACAAGTGGAGTTCACTGACCCGGACATCCTCGCCGAGTACATCAGCTACCCCTCGCCCAACGGCCATGGCAATGTCCGTGGCTATTTGGTGCGTCCAGCCAAAGCCACCGGCAAAGTGCCGGCGGTGCTGGTCGTACATGAAAACCGTGGGCTCAACCCCTACATCGAAGACGTCGCCCGGCGCGTCGCCAAAGCGGGATTTGTTGCACTCGCCCCCGACGGCCTGAGTTCGGTGGGCGGTTATCCCGGCAACGATGACAAAGGCCGCGAGTTACAAGCGACGGTCGATCCGGAAAAGCTCATGAATGATTTTTTCGCCGCCATTGAATGGCTGATGAAACTGGATGGCGCCACGGGCAAGGTCGGGATTACCGGCTTCTGCTATGGCGGCGGTGTCGCCAATGCCGCTGCCGTGGCCTATCCGGAGCTGGCGGCAGCCGTGCCTTTTTATGGTCGCCAGCCCAAGTCCGAGGATGTGCCGAAAATCAAGGCGCCACTGCTGCTGCATTACGGCGAACTGGACAAGGCCATCAATGAAGGCTGGCCGGCGTATGAAAAAGCGTTGAAAGCGGCGGGCAAGACATACGAGGCGTATATCTATCCCGGCTGCAATCATGGTTTTCATAACGACTCCACGCCTCGTTACGATGAAGCCGCAGCGAAACTCGCGTGGGACAGGACGGTGGCCTGGTTTCGTAAATACTTGGTGTAGAAGCATCTACGGGGAGCAACTATCAATTCCCTCGATCTTTTACATCATGAAGCCGAATTTTTTATTTTTCTGCGGCGTGTTCAAGATAGCGCGACTTCTAATAATTCGGGCGATAGCGTCATGAACATAAATTTTGCGTTTGCGTGCTTGATCGTTGTGTCCTTTGCCATCGCCCTGGGCCACGGCTGATAGCGCGTCCCTGGCTCAATCGTCCGCCTGCACCACTTCAAGGCCAAGCTTTCGATAGTCCCCGATATCGCCCGAGGCGACATGCCGCTCGGTGATCAGCGTGTGAATGCGATTGCACGGCGCCACCACAAAAGGCTCGACCGCCCCCAGTTTGTCTGCAGTTGTCACCGCCACCACCTGGGATGCGCTATCGAGCATCGCCAGTTTCACCGGCACCTCATCAAAATGCAGCGAGCTGATGCCGACTTCCGGGTGGATCGCACAGACCCCGGTAAACAGCAGATCAGCCTTGATGCTCTCGATCAGTCGCAGCGTTTCATGTCCGCTGGCAGACATCGTCGCCGGATTGAGTTGGCCACCAGCCAGGATCACCTTGATGCCCGTGTATTCGGCCAACGTGATGGCAATCATCGGCGATGCCGTCATGGCCGTGATGACAATGTCCGAGGGTAACGACCGGGCGATCTGCAGCGTCGTGCTGCCCGAATCGAACATCACAATCTGGCCGTTGTGCACTCGACTGGCCGCGAGTTGCGCCAGGCGGGTTTTCACCTCATCGGTTTCGTTTACCCGGGTAAAGAAGTCCTTGCCGGTGTCCTTTGGACGCGGCAGCGCCCCGCCGTGCACGCGCTGCACCAGGCCAGCGGCGTGCAGTTCCGCCAGGTCGCGGCGAATGGTGTCTTCGGAAACGGCAAAATGCTGGCTCAACTCCGAAGCCATGACCTTGCCGTCACGCTCCAGGAGCAGAAGGATTTTTTGCCGGCGCACCGAAGGAAGCTCGACTGTCGAATGCTGATCTTGCATGTTCGTGCCTGTTTTTGCGTGTTTGTGCAAGATTAGCCAAGCAGCCTCGTAAACACAATCGCAACGAATTGTCTGGCGAGGAGGAAAAAGGCAGATGAGCGGTCGCGTAATACCCGGCGGATGGCCGATGTTGAACTAGCGTTATAAGTCCAAGCTGGCCAATCCAGCCCTTTTGCAGTGGTGAACTACATGGAAAAGATCGCCCGAAAGTTAGTCAACTCATCGGCGCCCCTTATAGCGTGCGCAGGACTTGGGTTAATGATTGGATTAGGGTATCCGGTCATTGCGCAGGCCGATGATGCAAGCGCCAAAAGCCTGCTAAAGAACATGTCCGACTATATGTCAGCGCAAAAAAACATATCGTTTAACTACGACACGGACCTTGAAGTCGTCACCCGAGAAAAACAGAAACTCACAGTGGCGGCGTCCGGCACGGTCATCATTAACCGGCCTGACAAAATCCGTTCCACGCGCACGGGCGGATTCGCCGATGTCGAGATGCTGTTCGACGGCAAGACCCTGACCCTGTTTGGCAAAAACGCAAACGCTTATACCCAGGTTGAAGCCCCTGGCACGATTGATCATTTGATTAACGAATTAAGGGACAAGTACAACCGCCCCTTACCGGGCGCCGACCTCTTTGTCGACAATCCTGCAGCGCAACTGATGGAGGGCGTCAATGACATCAAGGATTTGGGCAGCGGTGTGATTGGCGGCGTCGAATGCGACCACTTGGCGTTCAGGGCCAAGGACGTGGATTGGCAGATCTGGATCGCCCAAGGCGAGCGTCCCTACCCTTGCCGCTACGTCATTACCTCCAAGCAAGTGGCGGGCGGTCCGCAATACAGCATTGAAATCAGGGACTGGAAAAGTGGCACCGAAGTGGCCGCAGACGACTTCGCCTTCAATAACACGACAAATGCCAAGAAAATGGAGTTGAAGGACCTGCCCAACGGGGATGACTTGCCGAAAAACTTTGTGCGAGGAAAAGCCAAATGAAGCTCTTGATAAAAACAGCTGGCTTGCTGGCGGTGACGTTCGTTCTGTGCGCCGCGCTCGAACTCGGAGAAACCCTGTCGATCCCAGGCATTCACAGTGTTATTTCTCCGGCCGAAGCCATCGTCGGGCGTCCTCTCACACCGGTCAGCGTGGCTGGAGTGGCAAGGCGTACGGTGCGGCGTTGCGCGGTGGGAGTTCGTTACTGCTGATGATAATTGACACTTACCGGGTCAGGCGGCCCGGTAAGATTTAAAAACATTTGTGCGCCTGAATACCAGTAACTTCAGCAATATAAAATCCGCCAGTCTCATTTTTTTATCAAACTTTGTTGCACTCGCTTAACACTGACTCAAACTTATTACACCTCTCGTAAAAAGTAACACGTGCCTGCATTGACGAGTTTCTTAAACGCGCTTTTCATTAATCCAAAGGGCCGAATAAATATCACTCGGCCGCATCGGAAAAGCGCAAGACTCGCCAAAGGACATTGATCATGCTCATTATCGACACGCCCTATAAAACGACGGCAAAACTTAGCTGCCTGGCAAAAGAAAACGTTCAAACCATCATCCGCTACTACAACTTCAGCAACTCGGTAAGTTTTCCCGACAAGTGTTTAACGCTGATGGAAGCGCAATCCATTTGTGCCCAGGGAATGAACATTGCCGTGGTGTTCCAGCAACGACAAAACAGCGCAGACGACTTCTCGGACACCAAAGGGTATGAAGCAGGACGCAGGGCCTACCGCTATGCCAGCAACGACATCGGGCAACCCGAGGGGTCGGGGATATATTTTTCCGTCGACTTCGATGCCAGCCCCACCGACATCACCGGCAGCATCATTCCTTTTTTCCAGGGCATCCAACGGGCCTTCGAAGAGATATCCGGCAGCCAGCCGGCCTATCGGGTAGGCGTCTATGGCTCGGGAGCCACCGCCGCTGCGTTGTCAAAGAACAACTTGTGCTCGCTGGTCTGGCTCGCGATGTCATCGGGGTTCAGGGGCACGAAAGACGCGATCAGGAATGGCGTCTACAACATTCAGCAAAAGGCGCCGGAAGCCACATTGTGCGGCTTGGGCCTCGACTACAACCTCATCAATCCTCAACAGAGTGATTTCGGCGCGTTTGTTGTCCCTGTCGAAACGTCGTCAGTCCCGACGGCTGTCTCTGCGCCCACCCATGAGGTGATATCGCGAACCAGTCTGAGACTGCGGGGTGGTCCCGGCACCGAGTACAGCGTGTTGGGTAGCTTGAAGCCCAGGCAGCTGGTCGTGGCGAAACCGGTCAATCCCGAGTGGTCGAGTATTGATCTTCAGGGTGATGGCTTGATCGATGGGTTTGCGGCTTCGGCATTTCTAAAAGAGTTGGGATAAACGGCGCAACGAGGGTCAGTTAGCGGCAACCTGACCCCTGCTTGCGGACGTCACCAACACTTTCAGCGAAGCATCGAACTGCTTCAACGCATCGACCTGCACCACGTTTTGCTGGTCTATCTGCGCAGCGATCTCTGGAGCGGCCTTGCCATGCACCCAGACCGAAGGCATCTGTTGTTCCCGCGATCCTTCGGCCTTGCCGATGTACTGCAGGTTCGAATCGTAGAACTTGGCGAGGAAGCGTGCTTCGACCTGGTTATTGCGCTTGGACACCAGACGGCTGTAGGTGTCCAGCATCACCACGACGTCAGGATGGGCTTGCACCACCGCGTCGAGGCTGTCGTAGACAGTCACCGAGGCAAATTCCTTTTGCAGCGAGCCCTTGAGCCAATTGATCGCCAGTGTCGGATCGGAGCTCTTGACGAAGGCGCTGCTGATGCGCGAATCCAGCGCAGGGTTCTTCGCGCCGTTCAGTGCCACAGCATGGTACTGCTCAAGGTATTGGATCGTGTTGAGGGTGTTCTCGCTGTACAGCACGCCCACCGATTGGGTGCGCTGCAAGCTGGCGGTGCTGTCGCCCATCGGCAGGAAATGACAGGACGGATCGGCCGCATAAGCCGGTACGGTGGCGGCAACGCTGGCGGTCAATACGGCGACAAGCGCCAACAAGGTAGAGATTCTCATCGCGCAGGTTCCTTCAGAGGCGACTTCGGTATGACGTTATCTTCCTCTCATGACAGAAAAACAGAACTCGCATTCCTTGATGGTGATTATTGATTAAACGAATGGTTGCGCGGGGTTGAACGGGTTGGCCAGTGGATATCTGCGCGAAGCCGATTATGCTTCTAGAAACCCTGCAGCGATGCGAGGCCGCCAGCCTGTGTGCAGGCTTCGCGCAATGTTTAATCCGACGACATCAGCCCAAGGGCCTGGGTGCGGCAAACGATAGTGAGGTACTCCGGCCTATAACAAGAAAGACGGAGAAGACTCATGGCCGCAATCGACAACGCAACCACGGGCAGCACGTCCAACCACGGGATCACCAAGGAGGAGCGCAAGGTCATTTTCGCCTCCTCCCTGGGCACCGTGTTCGAATGGTACGACTTCTACCTGTACGGGTCCCTCGCGGCGATTATCGCCAAGCACTTCTTCGCCGGTGTCAACGAGACAACCTCGTTCATCTTCGCGCTGCTCGCCTTCGCCGCAGGCTTCGCCGTTCGCCCTTTCGGTGCCGTGGTGTTCGGCCGGCTGGGCGACATGATCGGGCGCAAGCACACCTTCCTCATCACCATTGTCATCATGGGTCTGTCCACGGCCGTGGTGGGCTTCCTGCCTGGCTACGCGACCATCGGCGTGGCGGCGCCGATCATCCTGATCTCCCTGCGCCTGCTGCAAGGCCTGGCGCTGGGCGGTGAGTACGGCGGCGCGGCGACCTACGTGGCCGAACATGCACCGAAGGGCCGGCGCGGCTACTTCACCTCGTGGATTCAAACCACGGCCACCCTTGGGCTGTTTCTCTCGCTGCTGGTGATCCTCGCTTGCCGCACCGCGCTGGGCACCGAAGCCTTCGAAGCCTGGGGCTGGCGGATTCCGTTCCTGCTGTCGATCCTGCTGCTGATCGTCTCGGTGTACATCCGCCTGCAACTCAGCGAGTCGCCGGTGTTCCTGAAAATGAAAGCCGAGGGCAAGTCCTCCAAGGCGCCGCTGACCGAATCCTTCGCGCGCTGGGAGAACCTCAAGATCGTGATCATGGCCCTGCTCGGCGGCACCGCCGGCCAGGCCGTCGTCTGGTACACCGGTCAGTTCTACGCGCTGTTCTTCCTGCTGCAAACACTGAAGATCGACCCGCAGACCGCCAACCTGCTGATTGCCGGTTCGCTGCTGATCGGCACGCCGTTCTTCGTCATCTTCGGCAGCCTGTCCGACCGGATCGGCCGCAAAGGGATCATTATGGCCGGCTGCATCCTGGCGGCAGTGACCTACTTCCCGATCTTCCATGCGTTGACCCAATACGGTAACCCCGACGTGTTCCTCGCCCAGGAGAAGAACCCGGTCACGGTGGTGGCCGATCCGGGGCTGTGCTCGTTCCAGTTCGACCCGGTGGGCAAGGCCAAATTCACCAGTTCCTGCGACCTCGCCAAGACCGTATTGGCGAAACGCGCCATACCCTACAAGAACCTCAAGGCTGAACCGGGCGCCGTCGCGCAGGTACGCATCGGCGACAAAGTCATCCAGAGCTTCGAGGGCACCGGCATGCCGGCCGCCGACTTCAAGACCAAAAACGACGCCTTCGCCGCGACCCTCGGCACAGCGCTCAAGGAGGCCGGCTACCCCGAAAAGGCCGACCCGGCCAAGACCAATTACCCAATGGTGCTGCTACTCCTGACCATCCTGGTGATCTACGTGACCATGGTCTACGGCCCGATTGCCGCCTGGCTGGTGGAACTGTTCCCGGCGCGCATCCGCTACACCTCGATGTCGCTGCCCTACCACATCGGCAATGGCTGGTTCGGCGGCTTCCTGCCGACGGTGGCGTTCGCCATGGTCGCGGCCACGGGTGATATCTATTACGGGCTGTGGTACCCGATCGTCATCGCCGTGATGACGGCCATACTCGGTACCTTCTTCCTGCCGGAAACCAAGGATCGGGAAATTCATCACACCTGAAGGCAAACGGGCCCTCTCGCCCCCGGAGAGGGCCCTGCAAACATGATCAAACGGTCTACGCTCATTTTCATTGCCTGGGGACTTCCCGGACTCCGAGAGGGGCAGCACCATGATCCGCGTCCTGTTTACCGTTTTTATGCTGGCGCTAGGCATCCCGGCCCATGCCGGGGTGACGCCATTTCCCGCCGGTTTTCGCACGCAAGACATCCCGGTCGAAGGCGCCAAAATCCATGTCCGCGTCGGCGGCAAAGGCCCTGCCGTGGTGCTGTTGCATGGTTTCGGCGACACCGGCGACATGTGGGCGCCGCTGGCAGCCGATCTGGCCCATGACCACACCGTCGTGGTCCCGGATTTACGCGGTCTGGGCTTGTCGTCAATCCCCGACGGCGGCTACGACAAGAAAACCCAGGCCAGTGATGTTCGAGGCGTGTTGGCCGCACTGGGTATCGAACATGCGGTGGTCATCGGTCACGACATCGGCACCATGGTCGCCTTCGCCTACGCCTCGCGGTATCCGCAGCTGACTGACCGCTTGGTGGTAATGGATGCGCCCGTACCGGGCATTCCGCCCTGGAACGACATTGTCCGTTCACCGATGCTGTGGCATTTCGACTTCGGCGGAGCCGATGCCGAACGCCTGGTCGCCGGTCGTGAACGCATTTACCTGGACCGTTTCTGGAACGAATTCGCGGGTGACCGCAGCAAGGTCGATGAAGCCACCCGTCAGCATTACGCCAAACTCTATGCCCGTCCCGGCGTCATGCATGCGGCCTTCGCCCAGTTCCGCAGCATTCGTCAGGACGCGGTGGACAACGAAGCGTCAATGAAAACGCGACTGACCATGCCGGTATTGGCTGTCGGTGGAGAGAAATCCTTCGGCAATAACGAAGCCATCGTGATGCGCAACGCGGCGGACAACGTGACAGAAGTGGTGATCCCCGGCGCGGGGCATTGGCTGATGGAAGAAGCGCCGACCCAGACCATCGCGGCGATCCGTAACTTTATTGGCCAGTGACCCGGCAGATCGCCAAGCCGATTGAACCCCGGCCCTCATCGTGTTTTCGAAATCCTGAGTGATGACACACGTTGATACGTCGCTGTTACATCAGTCGATCAGCCTGTTTGCGTGTTGTTACCTTAGCGGCCGTGTTGTCACTTCTGCGTCGCTCGGCAGGCCAATAGAGTATGGCCTTCGGTGTCTGGCGGGGACATGAAGTCCCATCGGCCCTGCTGTGCGCCGATCCCCCCATCACGGAAGAGGTGACACCATGAGTTTTGTAACCGTTGAAAAAAACCAGAGCAGTGCCCCATCGGAAGCCGACCTGAAAAAGGCCATGGTCGAGTCTGGCGGCAAACCGGGCGAGGTCACCGGGACCAATGCCGCTCGCAAGCTGACCTACACCGGCACAGTCAATCACACCACGTATGAGAACAAGCTGATCGAGATTGCCAAAGGCAAGCGCACCAGCTGGAACTTTGTCTGGGCCGACGCGAAGGTGAGCACACCGGCGCATTGAGGCCACGGTGGGGCGGTCGAGCGGCCGCCCTGCTGTCTCATGCCGCAGACTCACTTGATACAACCTCGTTACGCTGACTGTTACCTCCAGGGTTTGCACCCGGTTCATGCCCCTCCCGCCTGTAACGCCAAGATACTTCGCCGCCCTGCCCCTCCCGCCTACAGTGAAGCCGTCAATGTGTTTAGAGGGTGCTGATACGTTGCCCGCTGCGCATTGATTGCCTAACACAACCAAGGAAGAGGAAAGCCATGAGTAAGTCGAGCGCTGTAAGCAAGCAAGCTCTGCAACTTCACAATGATGTGCAAGAGGCCCTCAAATCGTTCCAGAGTCTGGCCCCCACGGCCCTGAAAACGTCGGATTACAGCAAGGTGCTGACGTCGACCCTGGCGGCCACGCAAAAGTCAGTCACGATCGAGATCGCCCCCGATGACCTGACGCTGCTCAAGCAGTCAGGCTACAAGCTGTGCTTCGCCAAGAAAGTCGGCAACGAAGCCTACAACGTCGTTTGGCAGTCCTATGACAAATACCTGAGCAACAACGGCTTCAGCTGGACACCTCAGTACCAACTGTTCGGGTCCAATACTTTTCAGGCTGATGTGACGGTGAAGGTGTCGACCAACATCGTCACGATCGGCCTGGGGCAACAATCGATACTGAGCGCGGAAGGTTTGTTGGGGCAGGCAGTAACCGGTGGCCCTGACATTTCCATCACCCTGGACAACGAATACGGGCCGATCCACCCCGGCATCAATCAATTGTCCGTTGGCATCGACGGCAAGCAAGTCAGCACCCCGATCTACGTTGCCACCAACCAGGTGGTCACCGGCAACACCGTTCTGACCCCTGTCGAGACCATTCTCGTGTGGTTCGAACAGAACGTGCAGACCAGCACCATGTTCAGCACTTCGCGGTCCAAGGCCATTGAAATCGACCTGACCACCGTTAACGATGCGACCCGCCTCTACGAAGACGGTAAATGGAAAACGGTGTAAAAGTCACACCGGGGGCAACCTCGCGGTTGCCCCCCTTTCATTCACGAAACATCACCGCCTCCCCGGGAGAAATACCCGGTCAACGAGCGACAGATCGACTCCGCCAGATCTTCCTGAGTGGCGATGCCATAAGGCCGATTGCGATCAAATTGCTCCGACCAGCGAATCCGCCCCTGAGCCACATCAATCAGGCGCACCGAGGTGCGGACACGGCTCGGCTCCACCCGCACGCTGCCTTCCAGCGAATAATTGCCGCGCCCGGCCCGCATGACGTCCGAGGCTTTGACACGGCTGCGCGCCACCTTCATCAACACATGGTTAGTACGGCTTTGCGTCTGTTCGAACGTCTCGAATAACCGGCAGCTCAACTCCTCGCTCAGGCCACGGGTAAAGTCATCGCCGTCGCGGGTGATGCAGGTAAAGGGCTGAATTTGCAGTATTGGATGGCGAGTCGCGACGCCCTTGGGCCTGAGCCGCTGATACGCCAGGCGATAACAACCGGGCGGTATGCTCAGGTGCACCGGGTCCAGCTGACCCGTGGTGGTGTAATGCGTCGCGAGCTTGCGCCGTAATCGGCCCACCTGCACCCGCACCACCGGATCGTCGCCCGTGCAGTAAACCGCCGGATCTCGGCGAAACACCGCCAGACCGATGGCATGCTCGGTGAGTGGCGTGTTCGAACATTGAAGGTCGTGCTCGACCAGAAAGCGCAGCAGACTGCCCATTCGCCGGGACTTGGCAAACACCGGACTGGCCAGAAGCAGCGTCAGCACGCGCTCCAATTCTTCACGATCGAGCGGCTCGGGAACCCCCTCGGCACTCGAATTGCCAACGTGTTTGATCACCATTGCCTGCCTCCGTGCAGGTTACCGACAATCGCTGGCCACCCCGATGGAGTGGATATGGATACTGAAGTCGTACTCCATGGCTACGCGCAACGCCCGACCCATGAGTGACTGGGGCGCTGCAAGGTCGAAGCTTAGCAGCCGTAACGCAATGTCGCGGATATTGTGATGATCGTCACACTGGCCGCTGCGCGTCGTGCATTGTTTGCCGCTGCAAAGGGATTGCCCTTGCCCACTGATCCGTATTTTTGTGCGCTGGCTGCCTCTGTACCAAAACCACCCCTCGTCCAACAATGAGCGACGCACGGGCACAGTTTGTTAATATCCACGCGCTTTTTTCGTCTGACTCATCAGACGCAGTCGTTCTCAAGTCGCAACACAGGAATGCTTTTCCATGAGTACGTTGTATACCCGTCGCACGGTCCTGCGCGGCATGAGCCTGTTGAGCCTGGGTTTGCTCGCCGGCTGCGATGGCAGCAGCAAGCTGTCGTTCAAGTACGGCAAGGACCTCAGCGACAAGATCATGGGACGTACCTTCAAGCTCAAGGACGCCCAGGGCGAAACGAAGATGCTGACCAGCTATCGCGGCCTGATGCCGATGGTGTTCTTCGGTTTCACCCAGTGCCCGGCGGTCTGCCCGACAACGCTGGCCCGGGCGGCGCAGGCGAAGAAGCTGATGGGTCGCGACGGCGAAAAGCTGCAAGTGATCTTCATCACCCTGGACCCCGAACGCGATACGCCGCAGATGCTCGACGCTTACGTCAAATCGTTCGATCCGAGTTTCGAGGCGCTGCATGGCTCGCTCGAAGAAACCGCTGAAACCGCCAAGGAGTTCGGCGTGTTCTTTGAAAAGATCCCCAGCGGTTCGAGCTACACCCTGTCCCACACCGCCACCAGCTTCGTCTTCGACTCCCGGGGCAATTTGCGCCTGGGGCTGTCCGCGTCCCTTACCGCCCAAGAGTGTGCAGACGATCTGCTCACCGTCATGGAAGTCTGCTAATGAATTCGATGTCCGCAAAAACCGCCTTCTCGCGACGCATCAAACAACTGGTCCTGGGCTGCTCCCTGATCGGCATGGCGTGGCAGGTCTGCGCGCAAACCCAGGTGCAAGACGCCTGGGTCCGCGCAACGGTTGCCGGCCAGCCATCGACCGGCGCCTTCATGACCCTGCAAGCCGACAGCGACAGCACACTGCTCAGCGTGCAGTCGCCCGTCGCAAAAACCGTGCAGATTCACCAATCCACCATGAAAGACGACGTGATGAGCATGCGTCAGGTCGAGTCCGTCGCGCTGCCGGCCGGCAAACCGGTGAGCTTTGATCCCCACGGCTACCACATCATGCTGATTGACCTGACCGCCCAGGTTCAGGAAGGCAGCAAAGTGCCCCTGACGCTGATCGTGGAAAACGCCAAGGGCGAGAAAGAAACGATTGAAGTGCAAGCCGATGCCCGCGCACTCGGCATGGCCGATCACAGCAAGATGCATTGACGGCTGGGCGAGCGACTCTTATTTGACGAGTCGCTTTTCCTTGGAAGGCCGGTAGCCGAAATACGAGCTGTAGCACTTGCTGAAATGGCTCGGCGAGACAAAACCACACGCGACCAACACATCCACTTGCGACAGCTCGGTGTGCTGGAGCAATCGACGTGCCTCGGTGATGCGCAATTCCAAGTAATAGCGCTGCGGCGTCGTGCCCAGTTGCTCCTTGAACAAGCGTTCCAGTTGTCGCCGTGAACGCCCGGCATAAACCGCCAGTTGCTCCAGCTCCAATGGCTCTTCGAGGTTGGCGTCCATCAACTTCACCACCTCGCGCAGGGGCGCGCTCACGCAGATGTTTTCCGTCGGTTTGATACGCCGGTAGCGCGATTCCTCAAACGCCAGAATGTCTTCGATTCCCTCGACCAGCGCTTTGCCGTGCAGGCTTTTGATCCAGTCCAGCGCCATGTGGAAGGCCCCGGATGGGCTGGACGCTGTCAGTCGGTCTCGATCAATGATGTAGGGTTCGCTGCTGACCTGCGTGACCTTGCAGAAATCGGCGAGCGCGGGGCGATGTTCGGGGTGAATGGCGCAACGGTAGCCGTCAAGCAAGCCGGCCTTGCCCAGGAACCATGCACCGTTCCACAACCCGGCCAGGCTGACACCCTGGTCTGCCGCCGTGCGCAGCAGGGTGATGAAGCCCTCGCTGGCTTTCAGCTCAGTCCGGTAGCCGCCACAAACGACCAGCAGGTCCAGCTCCTTGATCGCCGCACAATCGAGACGCGCGTCGGGACGAATGACCAGGCCCAGGTCGCTGACGACCTCCCCTTCGTTGAGGCCGAAGGTGCGCGTAGAAAACGTGTCCGGCCGCAGCAGGTTCGTCGTGACCAGCGTATCCAGCGCCTGGGTAAACGCGGGCAGCGAGAAATGTTCAAGCAGCAGGAAGCCAGCCCGAACCGTTTGCCTGGTTTCCCCGGGTTGCTCGTTCAGATAGCGCAGGTTTTTTCCCTTCATGCCCCCGCTGAATTGACGTCGTTCGATCAATGTCCGATCACTCCACTGCGTTTACGAACCTATAGTTTGATGCATTCCTGATGGTTACCACCAGAAGCGCATAAAAAAGCCCCGTCCATTGCTGGCGGGGCCTTGATCATGCCTCAGATTTCATTCAAACGGGTTTGAAGCAATAGACCGCCAGCTTGTTGCCATCCAGATCCCTTGCGTAGGCGGCATAGGCATTGGGCGCCCAGTCACGCGGGCCTGGCGCGCCTTCATCGACACCACCGGCCGCCACAGCACTGGCATGGAAGGCATCAATGGCGGCGCGATCCGGTGCCTCGAAGCTGACGGTGACGCCGTTGCCGACGCTGGCCGGGGCGCCGTTGGCCGGCTTCAAGACGAAAAACGAAGGGGCGCTCTCGCCCCAGATCGAGCCGTTCTCGCCCAGATCGGCGATGCGTTTATGGCCGAGTTGAGCCAGTACGCTGTCGTAGAAACGGCGGGCTTTTTCCAGGTCGTTGGTGCCGACGGTGACGTGAGTGAAGATGCTCATCTTAAAAATCTCTCGGGTTCAAAAACGGTGGGTGGGGTTTAACGATTGAAATGAACAACGGTGCGAATGCTCCGGCCTTCGTGCATCAGCTCGAAAGCCTGGTTGATCTCTTCCAGGCCGAGGGTGTGCGTGATGAAGGTATCCAGCGGGATTTCACCCGTTTGCGCCTTTTCGACATAGCTGGGCAGTTCGCTGCGACCTTTCACGCCGCCAAACGCCGAGCCGCGCCAGACGCGTCCGGTGACCAACTGGAAAGGACGAGTACTGATTTCCTGACCGGCGCCGGCGACGCCAATAATCACCGACTCGCCCCAGCCCTTGTGGCAGCTCTCCAGGGCCGCACGCATGAGATTGACGTTGCCAATGCATTCGAAGGAGTAATCCACGCCCCCTTCGGTCAGCTCGACAATCACGTCCTGGATCGGCCGGTCGTAATCCTTCGGATTGATGAAGTCGGTGGCGCCGAGCTGCCTGGCGATTTCGAACTTGGCCGGGTTGATATCGATCGCGATGATTCGCCCGGCCTTGGCCATGGTCGCGCCGATGATCGCGGCCAGACCGATCCCGCCCAGGCCGAAGATGGCGACGCTGGCGCCCTCTTCCACCTTGGCCGTGTTGAGCACCGCGCCAATGCCGGTGGTCACGCCGCAACCGAGCAGGCAAACCTTCTCCAGCGGCGCCTCCTGCGGAATTTTCGCCAGGGAAATTTCCGGCAGCACGGTGTACTCGGAAAAGGTCGAGGTCCCCATGTAGTGGAAGATGGGTTGGCCCTTGTAGGAAAAGCGGCTGGTGCCGTCCGGCATCAAGCCTTTGCCCTGCGTGGCGCGAATTTTCTGGCAGAGGTTGGTCTTGCCCGAAGTGCAGAATTTGCACTCGCCACATTCCGGGGTGTACAGCGGGATCACATGATCGCCCACCGCCACGGAGGTCACACCCTCGCCGATTGCTTCGACGATGCCGCCACCTTCGTGACCAAGAATGACCGGAAAGAGGCCTTCCGGATCCGCCCCGGACAGGGTGAATGCATCGGTATGACAGACGCCGGTGGCGACGATGCGCACCAATACTTCCCCGGCCTGCGGCGGTGCCACGTCGACTTCGACGATTTGCAAAGGCTGGTTAGCCGCGAAGGCTACGGCAGCGCGTGATTTGATCATATTCATAATTTCCGGGCGCAAAGAGACGCCGCCTCTGTGTGGAAGCAAGAAAACTCAGTCGTAAGCGTGTGTTTACGCGGATCGCGTTGAGGAGCGATACAACGGGCAAGGCATCCTTGCCTTCATTGCCGGTTACAACGTTGCGTCGATTTTTTTCGCGGCTGATTCACTGACCCAGGCGTGCCAAACCTCCGGGTGCTCCTTGAGGAAAATCCTCGCCAGCTTCGGTGATTCAATACGTTCCTTGGTCATCCGCGCCAGGTTCAGATTCAACAGGTCAATGGGGATGTTGACCTTCTCCAGTACCGCCACCAGTTCGGGTGCCTGCTCATGAAAAGCCTTGGAGATGCCGACTCGAGTGATGACGTTCTTGTCGACACCCGGTTTCTCTTCCAGCCTGATCGCATCGATCTGCCCCATGAGCGGCGTCGGTGACCAGTAGTAGAACAGCACCGGTTCACCACGCTTGTAGCTCGACAGCACAGCAGCATCCAATGCCGCCCCGGTGCCTGGGCGGAAATTGGTGTAGGTGCTTTCAAGACCGTACTCTTTCAACATCTCGGTATTGTCCTGCTCGCAAATCCAACCTGCGGGGCAGTTGTAGAAGCGTCCTTTGGAAGGCTCCTCCGAATCGCGAAAAACTTCGGGATACTTGCTCAGGTCGGCCACCGACTTGAGGTCTGGAGCGCGAGCGGGCTTGTTGCGTTTTGCGTCCCCCTCAACGACGTAACGCGGGACATACCAGCCTTGAACCGCACCGACGATCGGTGCGCCAACCGCCACCACTTTTCCTGCTGCCGCGGCTTTTTTCCAGACCTCGCTGCGCTCCATCCACTCTTCGCCAAACACTTGAATGTCGTTACTGGCCAGAGCAGTCTCCAGAATGATGGTGTTACCCACCAACTGGTCGGTTTCACAGCCATAGCCATCCTTGAGCACGATCATCATGATGTCGGTGAGGAGCATCCCGCTCTCCCAGTTCAAACCGGCAAACTTCACCGACTTGCCTGAGTCACACCACCCGGACGCCTGGCTTGAAACACTACCGACGAGCAGGCCAAGGGTGACTAACGATGCCAGCAAATTCTTCTTGTACTTCATGATCAGACGCTCCAAAACAATAGTAGGGGCGCTCTTGCTTGCCACAAACGGGGCCAGCGAGTGCCATCAGATCTAACGTGGACAGGTGCCTGTACAAACACGTGAAGCGATGGAGTCAATGAATGGATTTATTGTTAATGGGGCGTCACTTAAACCAATGGGTCTACGCTGGTCCGTCCGTAAAACAACTGGCGGGCATAGGCACTGAATTCGACATTGGGCTGATCCACATAAGCAAATACCGCGTTGAGCCTCAATCGGTCGCCCACCACCGGCGTGACCCGATGCAATGAATAGCGGCCGCGAAACAACGTCAGTGTTCCAGGCACTTGAGGCAGGACTTCTATGGTCTGGGTCTGGGGATCATCAAGGAATTGCCGGACCGCGTCATAACAGTCGTCGTCCTTATTGCGAAGCATGCGTACATACTCGAAATCCCCTCCAGCGCTTGCCGCCTGGAGTGACAGCGTGACGCTGAAATCTGAACGGTCAAAGTGCCAGCCCAATTGCTGCCCCGTCGTAAAGCCCTGCAAGTTAAGCGCGGCCAACGGATCGGCATGGCGGTAGAGCGTGTCCAGACCCAAGACATCCCTGATGAACGACAGCACTTCGTCGGATTCGTAGATGTTGCGGATCACATTGTCGGCGGGAATGTCCGCGTAGGCGACGGTATCTTTTTCGGTTTTCATCAACCGCCGCAGCGGATGCCCTGAGTCGACGCCGTCCTCTTGAGGCTTGAAATAAACCGTGTGGTTTTCCCGAAAATGGAACATGCGTGGGTGCAGGGCAAGCGTTTGGTCCGCCATTGTGGCGACCATCTTGTCACGGACAAATCCCGGGAAGATCGCAACGCCTTCTTTGCCCAGTAATGCCTGGCTGTCAGCGACCAACGCCAGATAAGCCGGGTTGGTTCGATCGGTAATGGGATAGCGCTCCAGGTCGATGATATCGCCCAGGGTTACGCCGGTTGTGAGAGGAAGCAAAGTCATGATTGTTATTCTCCGTTGGCTCTTGCTGGAGTCAGATTGCATCGGAGGCAAAAACAAGTCACGCTCATATTTTTACGCAAATTTGTGAATTATTTTCAGGTCGCCCTCCCCTATGAGACTCACCCTGGATCACCTCGTCATGCTGCAAACCCTGTCGGAAGTCGACTCGATCACGGCGGTTGCCGAGCGTTTATGGCTGACGCCTTCAGCCGTCAGTCATCGCATGCGGGAGGCGGAACGGCGACTGGGCGTGCCCCTCACGGAGCGATCCGGCGGAAAGTTGCGACTCAGCCCCGCCGGGGTGCGCCTCGAACGCGCCGCCAGAGACATCATTGCCATTCTCAACGAAGCGGAGGCCGAGGCACGGTCGATGGCCGGCGGGGTCACAGCCTTCGTGCGCATGGGGGTCACCTCATACGGTCCGTTTCGCTGGATTCCAAAATTCATCAAACACTATTCGAGCCTGCGTCCAGACATCGAAATAACCCTGGTCACGGTGCCCCGTAACGACGTCTACGCGAGCCTGATGCAGGGAAGGATCGATGTATCGATCATTGACGACGGTATGGTGCCCAGCGGAGTCGCCAAGTTGCCGCTGTTCCGCGACGACTTGATTGCGATCATGGCCACCGATCATCCGCTGGCCGGGAGGAAAAACATCTACGCCGAAGACTTCAAGACTTACAACCTGGTGACCTACTCGACCGACCGTGCCAGCGGCTGGGAATATGACCGTTTCTTCGCGCCCGCCAGCATTCTGCCCCGGCGAATGATCACCGTGGAGTTGATCGAAGCGATTGTCGAATTGGTACGTTCAGGCTACGGAATCAGCATCTTGCAACGGGATTTGGTGACGCCCAGCCTTGAGCGCGGGGAGCTCGCCTGGGCCGCCCTGAATGAAGGCCTGGATATCGCCTGGAACGCTATCATTCGGCCCTCTGAGCCCGAATCGAGTGAGGTTCATAAAATGGTCGGGGAATTGTCCAGCTGGGTTGAAACCCTGGGTAAACCCTAGTCCAGGCAATTCCCTTCAGCCGCGCCGCGACCTGGCCTGCGCATAGCGCGCAGCGCGCAGCGCGCAGCGCGCAGCGCTTAGGCAAATGCTCTGCCTCAGTTATTTATACTCAAATGCCAGCTTAATAATATTTTACCGATACCAGGGTCATCCCTAGTCTTGAGCCCAAGAAATGGCAGGTCGTTCGCGACCGAACTCCAACTTCGAAGGGTATTGAGATGACCTCTGAAACAATAAAAACAGATACGCTGATTGTTGGCGCCGGTCAGGCTGGCGTGGCCATGAGTGAACACTTGAGCAAACTTGGGGTGCCGCACCTGGTGCTGGAGCGCAATCGTATTGCCGAGCGCTGGCGCACCGGGCGCTGGGATTCGCTGGTCGCCAACGGTCCGGCGTGGCATGACCGCTTTCCTGGCCTTGATTTCGACGACCTCAGCCCGGACGAATTTGCGCCCAAAGAACGCGTCGCCGATTACTTCGAAGCCTACGCGAAGAAATTCAACGCGCCGATCCGCACTGGCGTGGACGTGCTGAAAGTCGAGCGCAACGTCGGCCGCCCGGGTTTCACCATCGAAACCTCTGAAGGCGTGATCGAAGCCAACCGCGTGGTGGCGGCGACCGGGCCTTTCCAGCGGCCGGTTATCCCGCCGATTGCACCGAACGACCAGCCTTTCCTGCAGATCCACTCAGCGGACTACCGCAACCCGGCGCAACTGCCCGAAGGCGCTGTGTTGGTGGTCGGCGCGGGCTCGTCCGGCGTGCAGATCGCCGATGAATTACAGCGCGCCGGCAAGAAGGTTTACCTCTCCGTCGGCGCCCACGACCGCCCGCCTCGCGCTTACCGCAACCGGGATTTCTGCTGGTGGCTGGGCGTGCTGGGCGAGTGGGATCAAGCGGCGATGAAACCGGGTCGCGAACACGTCACCATCGCGGTGAGCGGCGCCCATGGCGGTCGCACCGTGGACTTCCGTGGGCTGGCGCATCGCGGCATGACCCTGGTCGGTCTGACCCAATCGTTCAACGGCGCCGTGGCGACCTTCCAGCCCAACCTGGCCGAGAACCTGGCCCGTGGCGACGAGAACTATCTGGCGCTGCTCAATGCCGCCGATGCCTACATCGAACGCAATGGCCTGGACCTGCCGGAAGAACCGGAAGCGCGCCACACCTTTCCCGATCCAGAGTGTGTGACCCAGCCGATTCTTGAGCTCGATCTGGCCAAGGCCGGCGTGACCTCGATCATCTGGGCCACCGGTTTTGCCACCGACTACAGCTGGCTCAAGGTCAATGCCTTCGACGACAAAGGCAAGCCACAGCATCAGCGCGGCGTGTCGAGCGAGCCGGGTGTGTATTTCCTCGGGCTGCCGTGGCAGTCGCGTCGCGGGTCTTCGTTCATCTGGGGCGTTTGGCACGACGCCAAGTACGTGGCGGATCACATCGCCATCCAGCGTTCCTACCTCGACTACCACGATGCGGCGCAGCGCGCGGTGGAAGCCGTCCCGGTCGCCCATAAAACCACCGTCAGTGCTTAAGCCTTTTTTTGTCAGGAGCTAAAAATGTCCACGCCAACCCATACCCGTATTCGCATGTTCAACACCAAGGAAACCTACCCGAACCAGAGCCTGGACAACGATCTGTGCCAGGCGGTCCGGGCCGGCAACACCGTTTATGTTCGTGGCCAGGTCGGCACCGATTTCGAGGGCAGACTGGTGGGCCTGGGTGACCCGCGTGCGCAAGCCGAGCAAGCCATGCGCAACGTCAAGCAGTTGCTGGAAGAAGCCGGTAGCGACCTTAGCCACATCGTTAAAACCACGACTTACCTGATCGATCCGCGGTATCGCGAGCCGGTGTATCAGGAAGTCGGAAAGTGGCTTAAAGGCGTGTTCCCGATTTCCACCGGGCTGGTGGTGTCGGCACTCGGGCAGCCGCAGTGGTTGATGGAGATTGATGTGATTGCGGTGATTCCTGAGTAAAGACCGCGTCGCGGCTATCGCGAGCAGGCTCGCTCCCACAGGGGATCTTCAGCGAACACAGATTTTGTGTACGACACAGATCCAAGTGTGGGAGTGAGCCTGCTCGCGATGAGGCCAGCCCAGACAACTTATTTGCCAAGGCAAACCAAGGAGCAAAACCATGACCTTCTCCATCGCCGCCCGTTGCCCCGAAACCGGTCAGTTCGGCATCGCGATCAGTTCCTCCAGCATCGCCGTCGGCGCCCGTTGCCCCTGGCTGCTGCCGGGTGTCGGTGCGGTCTCCACGCAAAACATCACCCTGCCGTCATTAGGCCCGGACGTCCTCGCTCTGATGGAGCAAGGCCTCGCCCCCGCCGAAGCGCTGGACAAGGTGCTCACGCGCAACGGCTACAGCCAATACCGTCAGATCACCGCCATCGACCACCTCGGCCAGACCGCGCATTTCAGCGGCGCGCAAACCCTGGGCAACCACAACGCCGTGTCCGGCGAGCAGTGCGTCGCCGCCGGCAATATGCTAGCGGACCGCTCGGTGATCGAGGCGATGGTCGAGGCGTTCGAGCACGGTGAAGGCCAACTCGCTGACCGCTTGCTCGCGGCCATGAAAGCCGCCATCGCCGCCGGCGGTGAGGCTGGGCCGGTGCATTCGGCAGCGATGGTGGTGGTCGGCGAATTGACCTGGCCGATCATCAACCTGCGGGTCGATTGGGCGGATGAAAACCCTATCGGCGCGTTGGAAAAACTCTGGGACGCCTATCGCCCACAGGTTCAGGACTACATCGACCGCGCCCTCGCGCCCGATAAATCCCCAGGCTACGGCGTCGCCGGAGACGACCGATGAGCAGCAGCCGCGATTTGCTGCAAACCCTGGTGGCGTTCGACACCACAAGCCGCGAATCCAACCTGCAACTCATCGAGTTCGTGCGCGACTACCTCGCCGGCTTCGACGTGCCGTGCGAGCTGATCTACAACGAGCAACGCAGCAAGGCCAATCTGTTCGCCACGATTGGCCCGGCGCAGTTGCCGGGCATCGTGCTGTCGGGCCACACCGACGTGGTGCCCGTCGATGGCCAGCCGTGGAGCGTGGCGCCGTTCGAACTCACTGAGCGCGACGGCAAACTGTACGGTCGCGGCACGGCAGACATGAAAGGCTACATCGCCTGTGTGCTGGCCCTCGTTCCTTGCCTGATGAAGGCATCGTTGCGGCGGCCCGTGCACATCGCGCTGTCCTACGACGAAGAAGTCGGCTGCCTCGGCGTGCGTTCGCTGCTGGCGGAACTGCAACAGCGCCCGGTCAAACCGATGCTCTGCATCATTGGCGAACCGACCGAACTCAAGCCGGTACTCGGGCATAAAGGCAAACTGGCGATGCGCTGCGACATTCACGGCCAAGCCTGCCACTCCGCCTATGCGCCGCTCGGGGTCAACGCCATCGAATACGCCGCCGAACTGATCGGTGAACTGGGACGAATCGGCACCCGGCTCAAAGCGCCCGAGCACCACGATGCGCGGTTTGATCCGCCGTTCAGCACCGTGCAAACCGGCGTCATCTCTGGCGGCAAAGCACTGAACATCGTCCCCGCCGATTGCCGCTTCGACTTCGAAATCCGCGCCCTGCCCGCGCATGATCCGAGCGAGGTCGCACAGTCTCTTCAAGCCTATGCCGAGCAGCACGTTTTGCCGCGCATGCGCGCCGTGAGTGAGCAGAGCGACATTCGCTTCAGCGAGCTGTCGGCGTACCCCGGCTTGGCGACGGATGCGCGCAGTGAAGCGGCTGAATTGATTGCGACGTTCTGCGGCTCCCGAGAATTCGACACCGTGGCGTTCGGCACCGAGGGCGGCCTGTTCGACGCGGCTGGAATGCCCACCGTCGTCTGTGGCCCCGGCAGCATGGATCAAGGCCATAAACCGGACGAATTCGTCAGCCTCGAACAACTCAACGCCTGCGACGCCATGCTGCAACGGATGCTGCTATCGATTACTGAATAAACAGGGTCTTGAACACCCAAAAACCCCCTGTGGGAGCTAGCCTGCTGGCGATAGCGATCTGTCAGTCAAATCAATCTTGACTGTCCGATCGCTATCGCCAGCAGGCTAGCTCCCACAGGTTTTTCACCGTCCAAACGGCATACATTTTTTAACGTCTATACCCACAATCTTACTAATTTATCTATCCGCCCCCACCGCACATCATCCACTCCAACAAGAAAAGCGTCGCCCTCGCGTGGCGCTCACCGAAGTACGTCCACGTACTCAAATTGCCTTGGAGTCCGTCATGGTTACCCCTGCAACAACCTCCGCCCCGCTCATCGAAAAACACACCATCGGCTATGTGCCGCCCGAAGATCGCCACGGCAAAACCCGCGACCTGTTCACCCTCTGGTTCGGTGGCAACATCGCGCCGTTGCCCATCGTCACCGGCGCCCTGGGCGTGCAGATGTTTCACCTGAACCTGGTGTGGGGCATCGTCGCCATTCTTGTCGGCCACCTGGTCGGCGGCGTGCTGATGGCGCTGCACTCGGCGCAAGGCCCGCAGATGGGCATCCCGCAAATGATTCAGAGCCGTGCCCAGTTCGGCTCCCTCGGCGCGCTGCTGGTGGTGCTGATTGCCGGCATCATGTACATCGGTTTCTTCGCCTCCAACATCGTCCTCGCCGGCAAGTCCTTGCACGGCGTAGTCGACAGCGTGCCGGTGCCCGTCGGCATCGTCATCGGTGCGCTCGGTTCGGGCATCATCGGCATCATCGGCTACCGCTTCATCCACGTGCTCAACCGCATCGGCACCTGGGTCCTCGGCGCTGGCATCGTGCTCGGTTTCGGCTACATCTTCACCCACGTGCAGACCGCCGATTTCCTCACTCGCGGCAGCTTCAACATCTCCGGCTGGCTGGCCACCGTGTCCCTCGCCGCGCTCTGGCAAATCGCCTTCGCACCGTACGTGTCCGACTACTCGCGCTACCTGCCAGCCAACGTACCCGTGGCCGCCACGTTCTGGACCACGTACCTGGGCACCGTGCTCGGCTCCAGCCTCTCGTTCATCTTCGGCGCCGTCGCCGTGCTCGCCACGCCCGTGGGCATGGACACCATGGACGCGGTCAAACTCGCCACCGGCTCCATTGGCCCGCTGATGCTGGTGCTGTTTCTGCTCAGCGTCATCAGCCACAACGCCCTTAACCTCTACGGCGCCGTGCTGTCGCTGATCACCCTGGTGCAAACCTTCGCCTACCGCTGGATTCCCACCGCCCAAAGCCGCGCCGTGCTCTCGGTCATCGTCCTCGCCGCGTGCTGCTTCGCCGCCGTCGGCGCCTCGGCTAACTTCATCGGCCACTTCGTCGACATGGTCTTGGTGCTGCTCGTGGTGCTGGTGCCGTGGACCGCGATCAACCTGATCGACTTCTATGCGATTCACAAAGGTCAGTACGACATTGGTTCGATCTTCAAGGTCGACGGCGGCATCTATGGCCGGTACAACCCGCAGGCGTTGCTGGCGTATGCGATCGGCATCGTGGTGCAGATTCCGTTCATGAACACGCCGCTGTACGTCGGGCCGATTTCGGAACACATCAATGGCGCGGACCTGTCGTGGCTGGTCGGCCTGCTGATCACCTCGCCGCTCTACTACTGGCTGGCGAACCGTGACAGCGCGTACAAGCGTCGTCTCTCGACCGGAAAACTCGCCAACAGCCTGTAAAACCCAGGACGCCGAGGGCAGACCACGCCGTGCTCTGCCCTCCCTGCCATACAAATGTCACGAAGCCATCGCCGTCTTGCTCTACGCTGAACCAGGCCAGATAACCTCGCGTCACACACTCGAGTACTTACCATGACTGATTTCATCGCAAGGACGACTGACGGATTCACCATGAAACTTTGGCGCGGCGAGCGCACGTGCATGATCGGCTTCGACGTCGAAGCCCCCGCCGCCACCTTCGTCGGGTTTGCCATTGAGTGCAAATTCCCCGGCGACGCGGACTTCACGCCCCTGCCCAATCGCATCGCCTTCGAGTACGACAAACCCACCGCAGAAGCCGTCAGCGGCGCGCGAAAGTTCTCGTCGCTCACTGCACCGTTCCAGAAATTTCGCTGGATTCACTTTCCCCATGAAACCGGGCACGGCACGTTCACCTACCGGGGCACCCTGATGCACATGCCCACGGACGGCCAACTGGTTGCCGGCACGTCCATTGAACTGGCGATTGACCTGGACCCCATCAGCTACGAAGGCATCGTCGATATCGGTTTTACCCGGGGCTTCACCTCTTCCCAGGCGTTTGTGGATCGAGTGCCCAGCGGCATGAACGTCAATGAATACGGAAAGAGCCTGATTCCATCGAAGAGCGAAGACGGTCTCGACCACCCGAAGACCGACCCGGCAATCTATGAGTGGCTGGGTTTTGAAGCCGTCGACATGATCTTCGGCGTGCTCAACGAAGTCATTCAGGACACCAACACCACGCTCGATGTGCTCGCCTATGACCTCAACGAGCCCGACATTGTCGGTTCATTCGAGAAACTCGGCAGTCGCCTGAGAATCATCATCGACGACGCTGGCGATCACCACGCCCCTACCAGCTGCGAGACGAGAGCCGCCATCCGCCTGGCCGCATCCGCTGGCGCGGCCAACGTCCACCGCACTCATTTCAAGGGGCTACAACACCATAAAGTGCTCATCGCCCGGCGCAATGGCGTGCCTTACAAAGTCCTGTGCGGCTCCACCAATTTCAGCTTTCGCGGCTGCTACGTGCAAAACAACAACGCGCTGCTGTTCTCGGAACCGGCGGTGGCCGCGCTATTCGGTCAAGTCTTCGACGCCTCTTTCAATGACCCGGACCACTTCGCCGACAGCGACCTGGCCAAGAAATGGCACGTCATCGAAACCCAAGGCCCGCGCCTGCACTTCTGCTTTTCACCCCACGAAAGCGCAAACCTCTCGCTCAGCCCGTTAGGAGGCGCAATCGACCAGGCCACCAGTTCGGTGCTGTTCAACATCGCCTTCCTTAACCTGATCGTTTCGGGCCCCACGTTCGATTCGATCACTCGCCTCTATAAACGGCCGATCTTCAGCTATGGCGTCAGCGACAAACCCTCGGGCATGGACGTAACCAAGCCCGATGGCACCTCGGCTGAAGTCGATTTCGAATACCTGGCCAAGAACGCACCGGAACCCTTCCGCAGCGAGTGGGCCGGCGGCAGCGGCGTCTCCGTGCACAACAAATTCGTGGTCACCGACTTCAACCTGCCCAGCGCCAAAGTCTTCACCGGCTCCTCGAACCTCTCCGTTGCCGGCGAAGAACACAACGGCGACCACCTGATCCTGATCGAAGATGGCCGAATTGCGCAGGCCTACGCCATTGAAGCGCTGCTGGTGTTCGATCACCTGCACTTTCGCACCGACATGAAAAAAGCCTTCGAACCGGCAGCCGGAGGCGTTGCCGGACACCCGCCACCCATGACGCTGCGCAAACCCACCGCCATCACCGGCCAGCCCGCCTGGTTTGAGGACTACTACGTCCAGGGCTCACAGAAAGAACGAGACCGGCAGTTGTTCTCTCACTGACGACGGCGCTGACCTGTAAACCTGTGGGAGCGAGCCTGCTCGCGATGACGCACTGGCAGCCAATATCCATTTGACTGACAGCCCGCCATCGCGAGCAACGTCTCGCCTCCCGAAATTTAATGAACCCTGCCCACCACCACCCGCCTAACAAAAGACTATCTGGAGGGTGACCCATGCAAATCGAAACAATCTGGATCGTACTGACAGCCGTTCTGTTGCTGATCGAGTTGTGGGCGATCAACCGGGTGCGCAAAGCCCAGGGCAAGTCGAGCAACAAACTGTTATGGATCGTGGTGATCGTGTTTGTGCCACTGATTGGGGTGATCGCGTGGGCTGTGGCGGGACCGAAGCACACTGAGCACAATCCGCATGCGCCGCAGGCTGGGCAATGATGTTGACGGGTATGCGATAGGGATTTGGAAACTGCGTGATTCCAGACAACACAGCCCCGATGAATTGGGGCTGTGTTGTTTCTGGCGATTCATTCGGTGTTCGAATCGCCGAAAGCTGGAATTTCATCGTCTGAAATTTGTGTAGGACATCGCCATCTGTGGCGAGAGATCTTACTGACTCTGGACGGTGATGCAGCCGCGATTCCCACGGAGATTTTAAACACGCTCACTTCCTGTAGCGGTTGACGAAGACTGCGTTTGGTAGCACAGCAGCCGTAAACCCAGCACACACGGTCTACCTGAAGTTAAACAACTTCTGAATTCACATCAGCTCCTCAGCCAAACGCAGTCTCCACCATCGGCCAACAACCTGTCTTTCAGTCCTACGACCTCGTTTGCAGGCACGAAAATCACCGCTTAAAGTACGCCCCGTCACTGATGACCATCAGAGACAGGGTTTCGCAGCCCTAAAAGAAGATCACCAATTCCGTCAGACATGACACGGTCGGTTTCCGTCTGTGAATGGACTTTGACGACTTTGATTAATTTTTTAGGACTATAAGCATGTCAACCCTAAACTCGCCCCGCCGTTTCACCCCAATGTCCCAACTCGCCACCGAATACCCCGTCCTGCTCATCGACTACGACGCCCCGCTGCGCGAACTCCACAACTGCCTCAGCGAACGCCTCAACGCCGTCCTCAAATACCTCAACCTCATGGCCTGCACCAGCCTCCCCGACTACGCCGAACACGACATCAACACCGTCACCAACATCGCCCGGATTCTGGTTCAGGACGTGAGCGATGTGTTTCGGGTGATTGAGCAGCGGGGGTTTGATACGCCCAAAGACCAGTGAACGAATTTCAATCCAAAAAAAACCCGCGTTGATGCGGGTTTTTGTTACTTGATCGTTTGCTGTAGTTCCAGCTTTTGATTGGGCGCTGGATTCAGAGGATTGTGCCAGGCGACAATCGGCTAGAAGCGGCCGCTCGGGTATACATTTAATTCCACGGTCTACAACTGCTATCGTAACTGTTCACCCACAAAGGTCTCATAGCTGCACGGCTTTTGTTTTTTTAGAGGATTTCCTTGCCAGCGAGCTAGACGACGCTCTAGGCTCGGTCTGCTCTCGGACATACGGCATCTATCAAATAGCTCATAGGGAAAATGGCTGTGATCAAGAACATACTGATGATCGTTGGCTTCCTCGCTCTAGCTGGTTGCGCAAACCCCTACGCCAAAAGCTACAAGTCACTTTCTAATCCGGAATATATCGCCGCCTATCGAACAGCTCCCGCTCCTGCGGAGCCGACTTTAGCGCTCGGCACAAACCCGGTCCAGGACGTTCAGACGTACTATGAAAACAGCTATGAAGCACTTGGTTTTAGTATGTTCAGCGACGAATTATCGACACAGCAGAAAGCAATTGAGCAAGGTCGGGTAGTTGGTGCTGATCTGGTTGTCTACTACGAGCCCGTTTACCAGCGTACCAACACCCAAGCTGTACCGGTATCGCTTCCCACTCAGCAAACTGTGAGTAGTTATGGGCAAGCGACCGCTTACAATAACTATGGCGGATCAGCCACTGCATATGGCTCTTCGTATGGAACTGTTTCCGGGCAACAATGGACTGCGATTCAAGTTAGTCGGGATAGCTACTTTCAGACCGCCACGTACTACGTTAGGACCAACCAGCCCTTAGGACTGCATTTCCGCGCACCTACTACTGCGGAAGCTCAAGCTCTTGGCACACAGCGTGCTGTTGTGATTACCTCCATTGTGCGCGGTTCTGCGGCCTATCAAGCGGATCTCCTTCCTGGAGATACAATTCTTAAAGCAGATAATCTTTCCGTTGACCAAATTCCTAATGCTGCCGACTTTGT
The DNA here is from genome assembly GCF_030209165.1 of Pseudomonas sp. fls2-241-R2A-110. Classification (NCBI taxonomy): domain Bacteria; kingdom Pseudomonadati; phylum Pseudomonadota; class Gammaproteobacteria; order Pseudomonadales; family Pseudomonadaceae; genus Pseudomonas; species Pseudomonas sp. fls2-241-R2A-110. Next base: position 52,325 of record NZ_JARVSN010000042.1, read on the forward strand.
ACGCGCGCGCCGCGGAAAGACGGTCGACGTTATGCTTATCCGTAGTGGCAAATCCATTATAAAGAAATTAACAATACCGTAGCTCAGGCCCATGTGGTGATTGCATAGGCTTGTCCAGCCGTTTGTAATCGAGCTGACAAGCCATTTGAGCCAGATTTAACCACCATGCTTCGTGCAGTGAACGGCAGTGAACGGCCAAAAGCGGACTCTCAGGTCGCGAGATTGCGTTCATCCAGGAGGCCCCAGGCTGGCACATCGTAGCGTCCGGCCAAGACGCCCTCCTCGAAAACACAATCAGTCGGGACTTTTGATACCAGACTACCAACACAGCTGTCGCAGAGAAATTTCAAAATTTTTGAACCGAGGTTAATCTTCTACCCCTTCGACTATGACGCAAGGACAGCTGATGGCCCTCACCAGTGAAATCTCTCCATACAACCCTCAGTGGCCGCTACTTTTTACCGCCGAAAACCGACGAATAGCGGAGGGCTTCGGTGCTGAGCTTATCGGAACTCATCATGTTGGTAGCACCGCCGTTCCGGGGCTTTCTGCCAAACCGGAAATCGACATCTTGGTTGTGGTGTCGGAGCATATAAATGAGGTGGCTCGTAGCGAGTTCATGCGTACATTGGGCTATGTGCGGGGAACCGATCTTTTCGCCGGACACCACTTTTATCGTCGTGATGTTGATGGGGTGAGAACTCATAAAATGCATGTGTGCGTTGCTGGTCATGGACAGATTGCACGAATGTTACGTTTCCGCGACCTGTTAAGAGAAGACTGTACTATCCGCAAGCAATACCAGGATTTGAAGCTGCGGCTCGAAGCTAACAACCGGGGAGGCATTGCTGAATATCTCGCGCATAAGGCGCCCTACATTGACGCCTTGATGAATATCACCTAGGGGATTCAGTCCGTGTTCATATCAGCTCTCTAGAGCTAGACGGGTATCCACTGATGCGGCAGCAGCTCAGCAACCTCACTCGCCCGCTGCGTCGGCAACGCGTGAGAACATCCTTCAAGTAAGCATACGGATCAGTGTTGCGCGGACGGTTACGGTACATCTTCGATGGGTGAGTTTCCAGCGCATTGCTACGCTAGCCATAGGTCTATCTTGTACCGAACATATAGGAGAGTAAGAGTGGAAACGGACAACATAAGCGCAATGCGTGACGAATATGTTAGCTCCATGGGAGCTGAGCTGGGGCCGGTCTTCTTCGCAGTGCATCACGAAGTAATTGAACTAGGTATTGTCTGGCAGCAATACGTGCATCTATACGGCACTAGTGCTGAAAATATCAATGTTCTAAACCGTACCGCCAGCTTGTTTTTTAGGGTGATACAGGATGAGTTGTGGGATAGCGTTCTGCTTCGAATAGCGGCTTTGACTGATCCTGCGACGATGAGTGGAAAGAAAAATATAACTTTGCGTGCATTGCCCGCGTTGGTCTTAGATCCAGTGATGCGAGGTGAAATCCAGAAGTTATGCGACCTGGCCCTTGCTGAAACGGGGTACGCTCGAGAGCATCGGAACAAGCGGATAGCCCACAACGATCATGATTATCACATAGTAAAAGGGGCGGTCCATCTGAGCGGGATCAGCAGAGTGAAGATTGAGGAAATGCTCACTGCTATTCGTAATGTTCTCAGATATGTGCAGCAAAAAACCCGCGACGTTGACTTCCTTTACGATCGATTCATTGAAGAAAGCGGTGCCGCATTGCTGCTCAGGAAGCTGAGAACAGTTGATTGAGTGATTTCAAGCAGCGACTTGAGAGCCGCACCAAGATGGCCGCCTGCTTTTGAAAACTTCTGACAAGCAGCAGTCGGCCAATTTCTGCCTTTGCTGACCGGCAGCTATGGGTCGTTTACAGCCCTTTGCAACGGGCAACAATCAGAAGCGGTCACCTAACATTTGCGCTTACTGTCAGTCGACATCAATCAATAATATGTGCGAATGGGAACAGTTTGCTCGCCTGGACTACGTGGTCCACACCGGACCGATGAAAGATCTCAGCTTCTCGTTTCGTCGAGCCAACTACCGCACCGGGCTGCCAGAAACCACTGCTAAAGACCAAGATCAAACCAGCCTTTATCAACTATATCTACGCTCTCTGGTGACCACCTGAGGCTTTTAACGGAGTGTCTATAAGGTCCTAGTTTTTTAGGGCCTTTCATACATCCTAAAAAATACAAAAACACCTACCAGCAGTCATTCAGAGCACTTTAAAATAACCAAAAAATCATAGCACCATAAATATTCTCCTATATTACAGACATAAACTCATGCCTCTAGGGACGCCCTTTTCTCTTCTCTTTTTGCCGTCGTTGCGCCTCCCTCGTCCGCGCCGCTTGGAAATCCTCTCTATAGAACAATCTGTCGTCATTTGGGTTTCGCTGAGACAGACTAATGTGCCACAAGTGCTCCATCGCTTGATAGTGACCGGCTGGAATACTGGAAATCGAAAAACGATCTTTAAAGGATTGAGATAAACTCAATACCGACCTTATACTTTCGTAATTTGGATTTAAGAGGGCCTGATAAAAAATATATTTGATTTCATATATAGTGAACTGAGAAGAGAATATTTTCAAATAGTTCTCTTGCCTTTCTTGATCATAGCAGTCATCCCTTACCAACGAAATTATCGAATTTAGAGACTCTAGATACCTAGCCTGTCTAGGAAAATGTACATTGCAGTTCTTGTATAGCCAGTACGTGTAATCATCTTTATCAAGTTCGCTACCGCTCGAAGGAAAAGATGACAGCCTTTTTATACAGGCCTGTTCGAAATCTTGCAGCCTTGAGTTGAGTGCATCTATGCCATGCAGACGAGGCTGGCCAGTATTTAAAGGTCGGATTGACAAATCAGCCAAATTGTTTCGATACAGCAAGAGAAGCCTATAGAAAGACTCTTCGAACTGTTGCTGTCGGAAGGTTCTACTTTGAAGCTTTATCTCAACTCTCGTTTCAGACAACTCAGCCCTGGTAAGCTTAAGGTCTTCCCTCTGTAAAAAAATAGTAATGAGTAAGCCGGCAAACCCGAGCCCAGTAAAAAGGCAGTTTAACGCACCAAAACTATCACCGAATGTGCCTGCCTTGGAGATCGAATATTCGCCAATTGGCCATGCTTCATATACCAGAACACTCGCATAAATCAAAACGATTAACGCTATGGCGCCGAAACAAGCAAGTAGAACGCGTGAAATACGCAGACTTGGCGGTGAATCCGGTTCTAACGCGTCACTTACGAAGAAAATATTGTGATAGCTTCTGAAATTCATCCCTGAGATTACCTTTTCACGAATTAACTCACCAAATCGGGCCCTGTGTTCAAATACAAAATTCTGCTGCGTGATATTACACACATACATGCTGCGATTCTAAGCCGTACGCCGCCCTTATCACGAAACAAAAATACAGTATGCTAGTGTCCTTTTCCACTCCCATGTGTGGATGAGACTCAGTTCTCACCGAGGACTTACAAGACCTCTCTAAAGCGGCTACTCTCGGATTTATGTAGACCCAGTTCAACGTTGCAAAATCTCGGGTTTGCTGGTAAAAACACCACACCATGAAGCAAGGAACCCTCTCGCATGGAAGTCGCACCCCGGATCCTCTACGTTTTCCCCGACACCAATGTTTTTGTTCAGTGCAAACAGCTAGAAGCGCTAGATTGGAACCAGCTGGGACAATATGACAAAATCATGTTAGTTGTCACCAGGCCTGTTATAACTGAGGTCGACAATCAAAAAGGTGGGCCTGGGCGACTTGCAAAACGCGCAAGAAACGCCAGCTCTCTGTTTCGACGCTTTCTATTAGAGGGCGGTGATATTGAAATCTCGACACAGGGCTCAAACCCCAACCTCGTATTAATGCTCGGACAACATTTCGAACCTTCTGAAGAGCTAAATAGCGTTCTAAACTACAACCATGCAGATGATAACATAGTTGGGATAGCGCACGCTTACCAACAAAATCACAATCATGATGTTGTATTGCTATCCCACGATACTGGGCCATTGCTAATGTCCAAACGAGTAGGAGTACCTTTTCGGCCTGTACCAGATGACTGGTTACTTACCGCAGAACATGACGAGGAACAGAAGCGAATTCGGGAATTGGAAGCCGATTTAACGCGAATAAAAAAAATCGAACCCCAATGCAATATTGCTTTCAATGGAACACCATGGAAATTCACGCGAATAAATTACATTGCACTCAATTCAGCGCAATTATCAGAGCTTATAGAAATACTGAAATCCCGCAATCCAATCAGCACTAGCTTTGGCCCAACCGAGATCGCGGAAAGATCTAGCAGTCAACCTTCTATATTCGGCCACCGCCAAACGGAACGATTCGTACCTGCTACCGAGGAGGAAATATCCAAATACAAGGATCAATATATTAAATGGGTCAACGATTGCTGCGACACTCTCGCTGCCCTTCATGAAAGCCTAAACAAGATTGAAGAGAAGTGGGTGGTCAGCACAACCCTAGTGAACACTGGAGGAAGCCCGGCCACAAGTGTAAACATCAGCTTTGAAAGCTTATCTAAAAATTTTGGATTGATGGAACTACCAAGCGAGGATGATGATATTAAAGGTGAGCTAACACCGCAACTGAGAATACCACCGCATACTCCAGAAGGCAGATGGGTTACAGATAGCAAAATGCCCTACCACTTTGGGGTCGCAAGTCGCCACATCACTGCGATGGGTCACGAACCCCCATTCCACAATTTTTCCAGCTTGTCAAAAGTGCGCAACCCAAATTCGTTTTATTGGAAAGATGGCCGTCCCGGCTCCCCGTTGGTTCGGGTTGAGTTCGAGTGCGAACAGTGGCGTCACCAAGATGAGCCCGAAACTTTTGAACTCAGATTGGTTGTGGCGCCCGGGCACTCCGCTTTTTGTGGCGCAATTCAGGCTTCTGTCCATGCAGCTAATATCAGAGAGCCAGTCAAAAAGGTACAGAGTGTCGAGTTTGTGATCGAAGATGTAGAGATCTTCAGCAAGGCAAAAGAGTTGGTATTGGGAAGTCCCTTACGTTGACCTTAGCAATTACTCCTCCACACAAAACCACATGACATCAGCAAGCATCCGTTTGGTCCGTTTGCCTATAGTTTGAACGCTGCACCCCGTGATGCGCCGTATAATGTTCACTGACTCGTAATCGTCCTCGGCGATGATACTTCGCTCAGCCGGGGCTACCTAAGAGGTTGGCGACCGCTTTCGGCCGATTCTATTGGAAAAATCGGTTTTTCTGGACTGTCCGCATATTTACCACTGAAAACGCCTTTTTTGCGCGCGACTACGCGAAATCCGAGTACGGAATCCTCTGTTCAATGGAAAGATTTCAATCTCAAGCGCGTACTTTTCTACAGTGGCACCATGGCCGACTTTTTAAACAGAATCGCCCCATAGCTGACTTTCGCTATTGGACGAAAATCATTGAGAAGTGGGCGTTGAAACCAGCAAATACCTGCGACTTCATTTGTTATTGTGCCGCAACTTAACAGTTTGGGTTTTTTGCATAGTGATTTTCCAGCAACCTGACGATTTCTGGGCTTTTCCTCAGTGTGTCGAAAATGTGAAGTGCGGCCACGTTGGCTTGGAAAGCCTGATTTTCCGTGGATGGTTCATCTTGGTATCTCGCGCCGGTAGAGCAGTGAGCCATATCGATCAGGTGTGAATTTATTGAAATTCCTTGTTCATCATGAAGAGTCTTCGCCAGCTTGCTGAGGTCGTGACCATCTTTTCCTCTCTTGGAATAAGCTATGCCAGCGATTTCCAAAAAACCTTTCAACGTTTTTTCGACACATTGCTGCGCTGCCCATCGGGATTGGGGATAACGGTGTGCGAGGAGTTCCTGAGTGGAGCCTGCATAATCACCTTTCGCAACGCTAAGCATATTTGTGCGGGGAAGATTATCCAGCCACTGGATATTTTCTACAGCGAACATGTGGTACATGAAGTGAGCTTCTAGTTCACCGTTAGTAAGTCGGTCTACCAACCCTTGTGGTAAATCTTCGACGAGTGTAAGTATGTTCATGCTTGGTAAGCTTGATTGGCTCCCTTTGCTAGATCCTTTATTTTGCAAATTTCTATGTAGGAAAAATTCCACGGAGCCATACCAGCCAGCTATCCGAACTCGCCAAATAGTCTGTGCAAGACGAGCCGGTACGTACCCCAATTGGAAATAGATTTTCAACCGGTTACCAAGAGTTTGTGTATACCAACGAAGAGCCTTGGCCATCAGAACATCACCTTGGTAACCAGGCAGGTCCGCTAGCTCATCAGGCGGAGTCATACGACCGCTCCAACCAAAAGCCTCCCAAAATAAACGTCCAACATGAAGTGGCCTTTGAAAAGGCGTCAAGCCTTCAGTTGCTAACGCTTTATCAGCAGCGGCCATGAGATGTTCAAACTCAGCCTCTGCCAAGGGATAGGCTGGCCATGAAAATTTTCCCATTGGGCAGATCCTTTGCGAAAAAGAACATGTATGGAGGCTCTGAGCATAGCGTCAGGTATCGTGTCGAGATACATATTTTTAGTTTTCGCAATCCCGCAGGAAGAATGTGATGTATCCAGAAAACCGGTGACCGAATAGCTGCTTCTGGCCACTAACTGCCTCCTTAAAAAAATGGTACTTACCGTGAACGAGGATGCCGCTATGACGCACGGCGGCTGTCGACGATGCCGAGCAAGTGAGACGCCATAATGATCATCTCCCGTGCCTCGGACGCCTCAAGCCCTACATGCCGATGGCTTTGAGGATTCTTATAACTACCGATTGCGCCTGACATCAGTTGCATCAATGCTTGCTGCTCGCCCGATTCGGCCTTTTTATCTGTCAATGGGCCAATTTTCGGAGCAAAAGCATGCGTAGTGAGCTTGGTGCCAATCCATTCATCACTGAGAAGTGCTGCTTTGCGTATGGAGACTTCGAGAGTCTTGAACGCCTCAAAAACTGCGGTATCAAACATTTCCTGCTTGAACAGATTTAGTGCGGCAGACCGTAGTGACGGGTGGAGCAACTCCTCTGGGAGCTGGCGATCCTCTACCCACGATTTCAACGGCGTGCTTTGCTCGTAGTGTTTACACCCCAGGCGTGAGAGGGTCATCCACGGGCTGTCGCTAATCGGATGTTGGCAAATAAAGCCGTTGCTATACAGCCAACTCCATGATTCTGAACATGCCAATGCTGCGAGCTCGCTTCGGTCGTAGTCCGTCAGAACGTTTGAAAGAAAGTTATGGGCGCACTCAGCTTTTTGAGAACCCTGCAATTGGCTGCCCAAGACTTGCAGAACGGCCTCACTCAAGTCCAGCAAAGGCGCGTCACACAGCTGAATGGTCGTTGGGTAAATATCCTTAAGACGCGGCATAAAATGTACCTGCTACAGTTCGACTGATCACAGACTATAGCCTTCGTAGCCGAATGGACGAGGAGTCGCCAAGCAAGATCAATCATATCGAATCTCTCCCTCCAATGTCGTAGATGCACGACTGTTCATCAGGGTTGAGTTTACTTGGCGCCGCCGTCGGCTTCTGGCCGTTTTCTGCCTGTCGCGAGAGGCAGAAAACGGCCAGAAACTGCCATTGCAGCGCCAGAATTCACGCATCGGATTATCCAGCACGCCTACACAGCAAACGCCTCAAAACATGTCGGCTTGGACAATGTGGATCAACTTAAATAGCCTATCGCTCCCAGAGCCTCAATCAAACGCAACAATGCTGGTTTTTCAGCTGGTTTTTCGCCGATGCAACACACGTCCGGGTCGCTGAGAGAGCACCAAACCGACACTGGGTCGCCTACCTTCAGCCCGTATGAGGCTTTACGCAGAGTTGCAGTTGACCAAGCGTCAATGGTTTCGTTGAGAGACTTGTGAAACCGCTTCCCATTGGCGCTATAACTGAAGCTCATGAACTGCGCTCCGATCCACGGCCCCTCACTCCCTACAAAGGTTACGTAACCTTGTACCACTTGCCCCACAGGTACATCGCCAGCGTTAATCAATTATCTCCTGAGAATGCGCCCGACATGCCGGGACGCAGCGATCACCCATGTTCCGCTGCAACCTGCGCAGCCAATGTAATGCCTTGAATCACTGAGGGCACGGCTCATACGAGTTCCCATTCATCCTGGACCATTGCGCGCCAGCCGGCTCCCTGGCAATCAAGGATGTGTGCGATGAGACTAATCCTCGCAGTGATGCTGATGTCCAGCAGCTACGTTTACGCCATTTGCGAAAACATCCGCAATGATGACCAGCGCAATTACTGCAAAGCCCTGCAAGGCTCTGGAGGTTGCCAAAACATCAAGGACGACGGGATGCGCAATCAATGCAAGTCCTTGGCGCCCTAGTTGAATAGTGCACTGACGGAGGTGAAAAAACTTCCGTCGGTTAACGCCTGTCGCGTGCCTTTTCGAGTTTCTTGAATGAAGCCGGTATTTTCGTTTTTTTGCTTCGGTATACTCTGCTGCGCGCGCCATTTCGCACCAAGCCCCAATCTGGAAAGGACACCCGATGAGCAGCATTCCACTCTCCGAACAGTTGGGGGCAATGGCCTTTGTCGACGAGCTGCGTCATCAGCAAAGGCAGGTCCAGGAACACCTCGATCTGCCGCGGCGCCGTGCTGAAATCGCCGAGCGCATTCGCGCCTATTACCTGAGCAATACCATCGCTTTTGACGATAAACTGATCGAGCAAGGCGTTCGTCAGGTCTTTGCCCATCGTTTGAAGTTTGAAGCGCCGCCACTAAACGGCTTCGATGCCTGGCTGGTCAAGAGCCTCACTCACCGTTCAAAGATGCGGTTTTGGGGTGGGTTCATTAAGACGTTCCTGGCTGCGTTCATCGTGTTCTTCGTGTGGAGCGCCTATTCGCAGAACTCGCGCTACATAACCACCTTCTACAGTGATGACGACATCCGTAACGTCGTCCGCACCGCAGCCGAAGTGCGAAATGAACGCATAGAACTGTACAAGGAAGTGGATAAGCAGCGCAGGGAGCTGATTGCTCTTCAGAAAAGGAACGCGCAGCAGCAGGACGCGCACGTATCCCAACTGCTGGAACGTGCGCAGAAAGCGATACCTGCAAGCGATATCCGCACAGAAGTCGGTGCCTCCGAATCGGTCAGTCGCGCCAACGTGGCTGTTATCGAACCACAGATCAATGCGCTCAAGGCAGAAAAAAACGCAATCAAAGGTGCTCTGTATACCGCCGAAACAAACATCAAGTATGCCCGCGGCATCCTCGAGATACGCGAGGGCATCAAGGAGATGTTGCAAGACCCGAAACGAGCAGCCGCCCTCGCGCAATTCAGTGACCTGGACGGACGTCTGGCCGAGCTTGATCAACAGCTGAAAAACGTCAACAGCTTTGACAGCCACATGGATGCATCCTCCACATACAGAGAACTCAGTAGTGACCTGTGGCCGGATAAAGACTTGCTTGAGCTACAGACTCAGCGTGCGTATGCGCTAAGTAAACGCCTGGAAGAAAAGTCCATCCCCGAGGAACTTCGTGAGGAATTGCAGGTGAAAATGCGCGAGATAAATGCCGAACTCAAGAACGGCGACTCAGACGCAGCCGAGCGAAAAATCAGTCATCTGACCAAACGACTCAAAGCCGCCGGTTACTGGTCCCAATAAAGACCGGTCGAGCCACGCAGTGCCGAGAACATCAAGAAAGGACACCCGATGAGCCGCATTCCACTCTCCGAACAGCTGACAGCGATGGCGTTCGTCGATGAGCTGCGTCACGAGCAGAGGCAGGTTCAGGAACACCTCGACCTGCCTCAGCGCCGCGCTGAAATTGCCGAGCGCATTCGCACCTATTACCGGAACCAGGACATCGTTTTCGACGATGATCTGATCGAGCAAGGCGTACGCCAGTTTTTTGCTCATCGCTTGATGTTCGAAGCACCGTCGCTCAACGGTCTCAACGCTTGGTTGGTCCGGACCTTGATCAATCGCCAGAGGGGTCCCCTGAATGCCGAACCATGGTTTTCCGGCCGCAGCGTATTCTTGCTTGCCGTGACACTGTGTCTCTGCCTGGCGTTCGTGCCCCTCGTCAAGTACGCGAGTTATCGGGTGAAAGTGCCGGAAATCAATCGCGAGGCTCGCCGCCTCGACAGCCTCGCCTCTGACATGAGCAGAGCGCTTGAAGTGCAGCACAAAAAGCTCGACACCTTGCGACGAAGCAACGCCGAACATCCGGACGCGAACGTCAGTCGGCTACTCAAGCGTGTACAGCAAGCGTTGCCTTCTGGCGATGACCTCAGAGGCATCAGCACAAGCGAACCTATCAATCGTGACAATGTGGATGAGATCGAACAGCAGGTGATAGCGTTCAGGAACGCACAAGACACATTCTGGCGTACCCTCCCCAAAGTCGAAGAAGACATGAAGTTTGCCGGCGGGATTATCTGGATGCGCCAGGGAATCGAAGAGCTACAGCAGAATCCGAAAAAGTCAGCCGCCATTGCGCAATCCAGCGATCTTTATCAACGACTGGCCCTTCTCGAACAGCAGCTTGGACGAATCGACAACAATACTGGCTATCAGGATGCGTTCCTCGCCTACCGCGATCTCAATAATGATTTGCTCGATACCAATGCGCTGACACTCCAGACCCGGCGCCTCAATGAACTGAAAAGTCGCCTCGACTCCCGAATAATTGCAGATGACCTGCGCGGCGAACTGGATGGAATCATTCGCGAGATCGATGCCGATCTGGAAAAGGGTGACACGGATGCTGCTGAAGGGAAGATCAATCACTTGACCCAAAAAATGAAAGCCGCCGGATATATGCTCTGGATCGGACGGATCGACACCCGCCAGCGGGTTGCCAATAACTTCGACATGATGCTGAACGGGTAATGCCATGACTCAAACCGCCGACGAATTCACGCCAACACGCAGCCCTGCGCAACTGGCGAAGGACTATGAGGATATCCGTCAGGAATGCCGGGAGAAACTAAACGAGTACAACGATAACGAGGCGTATGTGTTCCTGCGGGACCGTAGCTACGGCACTGATGATTACCGCTTCAACTTTATCCAGCGTTGGCTGGATGGTCTGGTGGCCAAGCGGATCAACTATGCCGCCAATCGCCAGAACGAATTGATGCTGCTGGCAATGAAGGCACGCAACGAGGAGTTGTACAGCAAACGGGCGCGATAAATCGCTCTGCTCCAGACAGTACACTCGCCCCCACTTCACGTTGTATTGAAATCACCACGAAAGGACCCTCGATGAGCAACTACCTCGAACGTGCCCTCACCGGCCTGCGCACTATCGGCATCAATCTTTTTCAACCTGTTCAGGATGCACCGGTACTTGTGTTGCTGGACCGGGTAGCTCAGTACGACACGACCAAGGTCACCTCCATCGCTTCCGTGCTGCAGCAGTCGACCGCCTTCAACAGCATGGTCCGCGAGCAGATCGAGGGCATGGATATTTCCACGCGTTTCATGGACATTACCCAGAGCTTCACCTCAATCCGCGAAGACGCTGCGGCGATGGCCGGCTGGATGGACGACGGTCGCCTCGACAGCATGGAAAAGCTCAAGCTGAGCTGGATGAACCTGCGCCGCGGTTCCATCCCTGATCGATTCAACGACATTCGTGAAAATTACTTGCAAGTATGTAAATCGGCCAACGACCAGATCGCCCGGGAATCCGTAATTCTGGAGGCGTACATGGACTTTCGCATGGCCATGAAAGCGGCTGAGGTCGACGCCCAGCAAGTCCTCTCCCTGGCCGGCAAAACCTTGGAGCAATGCACTCACTCGTTGAATGACGCCAACGCGCAAGTGGCTGCAGCCGAGACACAGGAGCCGGCCCAACGTGCCGCCCTGGAACTGCAACGCGACGAAGCCGTGCGCGCTCTGCAGGACGAAGACAAGCGCTACCAGATCGTCAAGGACATCGCTGACGACCTCAAGGTCGGATACAACACCGCAGAGATGGTCTTTGCCCGGATCAACCAGGTGCATGTGATCAAGGAACGCCAGTATCAGCGCATGGTTTCGTTCTTCTCCACCAACGAAGTGGTGTTGACCGGCCTTGCCGTTTCCTTCACCAGCAACAGCGGTCTGGCCGAAGCCACCCACACGTTGAACGCGACCACCGAAGGTATCAGCAAAGGCCTCGAAGCCTTGGGCGCAACCGGTAATCAGCAACTGGAAGCGGCGGTCAAAGCCAGCTACGGTTCAACCCTCAAGGTCGACTCGGTACGCGCCTTGGCCGATGCGACCCTGAGCTTTCAGACAGACATGCACGGCCTGACCGAAACCTACCGGACTGAATCGAGCAACGCAGCCCGCGATATCGCCGATGCCGTTGAAGAGGCCAAGCGTAAATTTGCGGCATTGCTGAGCAAAGCTGCCTGAGGGGCACTCTCGAGGTGTGATTGAGCGGTTCTTCGAGCGAACCAGGTAGGCGCCGAGATCAAGTTCCAGGCATAAAAACCCGCATCACTGCGGGTTTTTCATAGACTTGCACGATATCGTGCCCTGGGTGCTACAGGCAGTGCACGTTTTGAGATTTAGTAGTTCGCTGGCGTGTTTGCGCTGATGATTTCCGCTTCATCCTGGCCAATATTCCGAAACCGATGCGGCCATCAAGGACGACGGTCTGCGCAATCAGTGCAAGTCATTGGCGCCCTAGTTGAATAGCGCACCGACAGCGGCGTGATAAAGGTGACAGATCTATTTATCTGTCACCTTTTTTGTTTGCAACTGCCACAGGATAGCGTTCGTGTTGAATCAGAAGTTCGCCGGCGTGTTGGCACTGATAATTTCCGCTTCATCCTGGCCAATATTGCGAAACTTGTGCGGCAACGTCGTCGGAAAGTAATACCCATCCCCAGCATTCAGCACACTGATCTGCCCATCAACCGTCAACTCAACTGTCCCCCGCGTAACCAGCCCACACTCCTCCCCTTCCGAATGCACAATCGGCTCTTCCCCGGAACTGGCGCCCGGCGCGTATTGCTCGCGCAACAGCCGCATCTGCCGACTCGGCACCGATGCGCCGATCAGCAGCAACCGCAGGCCATGACGCCCAAGATCCGGCTGTTCATTGGCGCGGAATACGTATTGGTGCTCGCGGGGCGGTTGGTCGAAGGTGAAGAAGTCCGCCAAAGACATGGGAATGCCTTCGAGCAGTTTTTTCAGGGAGCTGACGGAGGGACTGACGCGATTTTGTTCGATCAGGGAGATGGTGGCATTGGTGACGCCGCTACGCCGGGCCAGCTCGCGCTGGGAGAGTTTGTAGCTTTCGCGTACTAATTTGAGTCTTGAGCCCGTGTCCATGACAGCCTTATGCGAAGAATACTTAAGGGTTATGGGGGTGGATGGCGGGCGACTTTTGGCCGCGAAAGTACCGCTTCCCTGTCCCGGAAATGTGAAAGGCGGGTATTAAATCACGTTTGGTGGTGTTGCTCAGCAGGTTCGATGAATGGGTGGGTGAAAAGGTTGATTGGGCCTGAAATCATGGGGGTTGGTTGGGTTGATGGTGGCTGGTAGGGCCCCATCGCGAGCAAGCTCGCTCCCACAGTTGGTCCCCGGGTGTACAGAAATCTGGAGTACACCACATCTCCCCTGTGGGAGTGAGCCTGCTCGCGATGGCGGTGGGTCAGGCGACATTGATGGCGACTGATCGGGCCTTATCGCGAGCAGGCTCACTCCTACAGGGGTTGTGCCGGGGTTAGATGCCGAAGCGATCGCGCAGCGCGTAGTACGCGGCGCCCATGGCGGTGAGCGGGGCCTGGAAGGTGCGGCCGCCGAGCATTGGCATGTGCGGGAGCGATGCGAAAGCATCGAAGCGTTCGGCGTCGCCGCGGATCATTTCCGAGATCAGTTTGCCAGCCAGGTGCGAGCAGGTGACGCCGTGGCCGCTGTAGCCTTGCATGTAGTAGGCGTTTTTTTCGATGCGGCCGAATTGCGGCATGCGTGACATGGTCAGCAGGAAGTTGCCGGTCCAGCGGTAGTCGATCTTCACGTCCTTGAGTTGCGGGAAGGTCTTGAGGATTTTCGGGCGGATCAGTTGTTCGATGTCGTCCGGTTCCCGCGCGCCGTAGACCACGCCGCCGCCGTACAACAGGCGGTTGTCGGCGGTCAGGCGGTAGTAGTCGAGCAGGTAGTTGCAGTCTTCGACGCAGTAGTTGTTTTTGATCAGGCTGCGCGCAACCTTCTCGGACAACGGTTCGGTGACGACGATCTGCGAGCCGCACGGCATGCTTTTGCTGGTCACGCGATTGTCGAGGCCCTGCGGCAGGTAGGCGTTGCCGGCGATCAGCAGGTATTTGGCGCGGACCACGCCTTTGGCGGTGCGCACGGTGATCGGTTCGCCGTAGGTGATTTCCACCGCCGCCGATTGTTCGTAGATCTTGCCGCCCAGGCCGATGATGGCCGAGGCTTCGCCGAGGGCCAGGTTCAGCGGGTGAATGTGGCCGCCCTGCATGTCGAGCAGGCCGCCGACGTAGGCGTCGGAACCGACTTCACGCTTGATGTCAGCGGTGTCGAGCATTTTCAGGTTCTTGTTGCCGTAGCGCTCCCAGCTCTTCTTCTGCTCGGCCAGGCCTTTGAGTTGCTTCTTGTTCATCGCGGCGAAGATGCCGCCCGGCTTGTAGTCGCACTGGATGTCGTAGTGCTGTATGCGCTGACGGATGATGTCGGCGCCTTCGAAGATCATGCTGCCGAGGACTTCGGCGGTCTTGTCGCCGTAGCGATCCTCGATCACATCGACGTCGCGGCTGTAGGAGTTGACCAGTTGACCGCCGTTGCGACCGCTGGCGCCGAAGCCGACTTTGGCGGCTTCGAGGACGGTCACGCTGTAGCCCGCTTCCGCGAGGAACAAGGCCGAGGACAAGCCGGTATAGCCAGCGCCGATGACGCAGACGTCGCATTCCACCAGTTCTTCAAGCACTGGGAATTCGCCGGTGAAGTTGCGGGTGGCGGCGTAGTAGCTGTTTACATGTGTGGTGTGTTTCATACGTTTCTCCGATGGCCGCAGGCTGACCTGCGACCGTCGCTTTTTTTATAGGTATTAGAGCTTGATCCAGGTCGCTTTGAGTTCGGTGTATTTGTCGAACGCATGCAGCGATTTGTCCCGACCGTTACCCGACTGCTTGTAGCCACCGAACGGTGCGGTCATGTCGCCGCCGTCGTACTGGTTGACCCAGACGCTGCCAGCGCGCAAACCGCGAGCGAAGGTGTGGGCCTTGCTCAGGTTGCTGGTCCAGACACCGGCGGCCAGGCCGAAGATGCTGTCGTTGGCAATCGCCAGCGCTTCATCGAAGGTGTCGAAGGTAATCAGCGACAGCACCGGGCCGAAGATTTCTTCCCGGGCGATGGTCATGGCGTTGGTCACGCCGTCGAAAATCGCCGGTTCCACGTACAGGCCACCGGTGTCTTCAAGGGTGCGGCTGCCGCCCGCGATCAGTTGCGCGCCCTGGTCTTTACCGACCTGGATGTAGCGCAAGACGTTTTCCAATTGACGCTGATCGACGACCGCACCGACCGTGGTTTCCGGGTCCAGCGCATGCCCCGGCTTCCACGCTTGCAGTGCTTCCACCAGCAGCGGAATGAACTGCTCACGAATCGAACGCTCGACCAGCAAGCGCGAACCGGCGGTGCAGACTTCGCCCTGGTTGAAGGCGATGGCACCGGCCGCCGCTTGTGCTGCCGCGCGCAAATCCGGCGCGTCGGCAAACACCACGTTCGGGCTCTTCCCCCCTGCTTCGAGCCAGACGCGTTTCATGTTGCTTTGCCCGGCGTAGATAAGCAGTTGCTTGGCAATCGCGGTCGAGCCGGTGAAGGCCAGCACGTCGACGTCCATGTGCAACGCCAGCGCCTTGCCGACGGTGTGACCGTAGCCCGGCAGGACGTTGAACACGCCTTTCGGGATGCCGGCATCCAGCGCCAGTTGCGCAATGCGAATGGCCGTGAGCGGCGACTTTTCCGATGGCTTGAGGATGAACGAGTTGCCCGCAGCCAAGGCCGGGGCGAACTTCCAGCTGGCCATGATCAACGGGAAGTTCCACGGCACGATGGCAGCGACGACGCCCGCAGGTTCGCGGGTGATGAGGCCGAGTTGGTCGTGCGGGGTGGCGGCGACTTCGTCGTAGATCTTGTCGATGGCTTCGGCGCTCCAGCGGATCGCGTTGGCGGTCGCCGGGATGTCGATGTTCATCGAATCGTTGATCGGTTTGCCCATGTCGAGGGTTTCGAGCAGGGCCAGTTCTTCCTGGTTGGCCAGGATCAAATCGGCGAAACGAATCAGGGTGCGCTTGCGCTCGGCCGGGGCGAGGTTGGCCCAGATGCCGGACTCGAAGGTGCGGCGCGCGACGGCGACGGCGGCATTGGCGTCGGCTTCGTCGGTGCTGGCGACGTTGGCCAGGAAGCGACCGTCGACCGGGCTCATGCATTCAAAGCTGTCGCCACTGAGTGCCGGGCAATATTGACCGTCGATGAATGCGCGGCCTTCGATGGTGAGGGACTGGAAGCGTTGCTCCCAATCGCTGCGAGTGTTTGTCATGGTTGTGACTCGACGCAGGGGAATAAGTGATCGTCAGAAGACCGGTAAACCGCGGTCACTGTGGGAGCGAGCTTGCTCGCGATGGCGCCAGGACATTCAACATTGATGTTGCTGATCCACCGCTATCGCGAGCAAGCTCGCTCCCACAGGGGTTTGGTGGTGTACGCGGATAGTGCGTACACCATCAGGCCCATCAAACGGTGTGCAGGTACCAGTTGTACTCAAGGTCGGAGATGGAGTTCTCGAACTCGGCCAGCTCGCTTTCCTTGCACGCCACGAACACGTCGATGTACAGCGGGTCGATGTAGCGCGCCATGACTTCGCTGTCGTCCAGCTCGCGCAATGCATCGCGCAGGTTGTTCGGCAGGCTTTGCTCGTTCTGCTCGTAGCTGTTGCCCTCGACCGGGGCGCCCGGTTCGATCTCGTTGGTCAAGCCGTGGTGAATACCGGCAAGAACCGAGGCCATCAGCAGGTACGGGTTGGCGTCGGCACCGGCTACGCGATGTTCGATGCGCACCGAATCCGGCGAACCGGTTGGCACACGCACCGCCACGGTACGGTTGTCGATGCCCCAGCTCGGCGAGTTCGGCACGTAGAACTGTGCGCCGAAACGACGGTACGAGTTGACGTTCGGGCACAGGAACGCCATCTGCGCCGGCAGGGTCTCGAGCACACCGCCGATCGCGTGTCGCAGCGCGGCGTTCTGCTCGGGATCCTCGCTGGCAAAGATGTTGTTGCCTTCTTTGTCGAGAATCGAAATGTGCACGTGCAAACCGTTGCCCGCTTGGCCCGGGTAAGGCTTGGCCATAAACGTGGTGTCCATCTCGTGGTCGTAGGCGATGTTCTTCACCAGACGCTTGAGCAACACCGCGTAGTCGCAGGCCTTGATCGGGTCGTTGACGTGATGCAGGTTCACTTCGAATTGCGCCGGGGCGCTTTCCTTGACGATGGCGTCAGCAGGAATGCCCTGCTCTTTCGCGCCTTCAAGGATGTCTTGCAGGCAATCGACGTATTCGTCGAGGTCGTCGATCAGATACACCTGGGTCGACACCGGACGCTTGCCCGATACCGGCGAACGCGGCGATTGCGGACGGCCGTTCACGTTGTCCTGGTCGATCAGATAGAACTCGAGTTCGAAGGCTGCGCAGATGGTCAGGCCCAGGTCATCGAACTTGCGCACGATATTGGCCAACACTTCTCGCGGGTCGGCAAAGAACGGCTGGCCTTCGAGTTCGTGCATGGTCATCAGCAACTGAGCGGTTGGGCGTTTCTGCCACGGCTCAATGCTCAGGGTACCGGGGATAGGGAAGCAGATTCGATCCGAGTCGCCGATGTCCAGACCCAGGCCGGTGCTTTCCACCGTGGAACCGTTGATGTCCAGGGCAAACAGAGACGCCGGGAGGTTAATGCCTTTTTCGTAAACCTTATGAAGACTGGTGCGCTCGATGCGCTTGCCGCGCACCACACCGTTCATATCCGCAATCAGAAGGTCGACGTACAAAACCTCAGGATATTTCTTAAGGAATGCGTTTGCTTCGTTGAGTTGAACGGCACGCAGAGGGACCGACATGATGCACCTATTAGCTGTTAATTATTATGTTCACTGCCTTGTTGCGAGCTCAGTCAACCCGAACGGCAAAGTGAAGTCAATAGCGAACACTTGACCTTTCAACCTTTATTTTCGGGCCTTTTTTGGGGACGAGAGTGCCACATCGGTCTTGCACACCGCGTAAATCCTCAGGATCGGACGTACGGCGTTTAGAATTTTTTACATGAGAGTTGTTAATTAAAATCAACAAGGCTAAGCTCCGGAAAAGCTCGTTCAAGTGTGAAACTTCGAGGTGATAAAAATGGCATTCAAGCCATTGATCGGCGTTACAGCGTGCGTCAAACAGATTGGCCTGCACCCCTACCACGTCAGCGGCGACAAGTACTTGCGTGCTGTCAGCGTCGCGGCTCTGGGGCTGCCCGTCATCATTCCTTCCCTGGGCGAACAGACTGAAATCGAGGATGTGCTGGCACACCTTGACGGCCTGTTGCTGACCGGCTCCCCTTCGAATGTGGAACCTTTCCACTATCAAGGCCCGGCCAGCGCTCCCGGCACGGATCACGATCCGGCGCGGGACGCCACGACCCTTCCTTTATTGCGTGCGGCTATTGCGGCTGGCGTGCCGGTGCTGGGCATCTGCCGCGGCTTCCAGGAAATGAACGTGGCATTCGGCGGCAGCCTGCATCAGAAGGTGCATGAACTGCCCGGGATGCTCGATCACCGCGAAGCGGACAGTCCTGAACTGGCGGTGCAATACGCCCCGGCCCATGCGGTGACGGTGCAACCGGGCGGCGTGTTCGAGGCGCTGGAGTTGCCCGCCGAGTTCATGGTCAATTCGATTCACAGCCAGGGCATCGACCGCCTCGCCCCCGGCCTGCGTGCCGAAGCGATTGCGCCGGACGGTTTGATCGAAGCGATTTCGGTGGAACACAGCCCCACCTTCGCCGTCGGCGTGCAATGGCACCCGGAATGGCAGGTGCTTTCCAATCCTCCTTATTTGAGTATTTTCCAGGCGTTCGGCGATGCGTGCCGGCGACGGGCCGCGCTGCGTAAATCACGCTGACGCCAAACACAATTGATCCATTTACTGCCCCCGTGAGTCAGGCGGGCGCGTCTTTGCGCGCCCGACACTCGCGACAACAACACACTGCGATAACAACAAGTACTACCAGGCAGCCAGGACGGCGGCGCCGAATTAGCCCGCTCAGTGGGGCCAGAGAGTCAAAGGCAAATCCCTGTGGGAGCGAGCTTGCTCGCGATGAGGGCGGCCCAGTCAACATTGATGTCGACTGACACACCGCCATCGCGAGCAAGCTCGCTCCCACAGGGGATCACTGCTGGATTCACTGGCTTCACCGGGATTGGGCTTGCAATCAACTATTAAGTCAGGCCGCGTTGGCCCGACGACTGAAACCTGTTGGGAGTTTCACATGGCAAACGCCTCCAGCACTTACAGGAAGGCTCTTGAAGGTCAGCAGACATCGAAAAAGGTGTTGCTGAAAGTCGACCGCGTCACCAAGAAGTTCGACGAAACCTGCGCAGTAGACGATGTCTCGCTTGAGATTCATCAAGGCGAAATCTTCGCTCTGCTCGGCGGTTCCGGTTCCGGCAAATCGACCCTGCTGCGCATGCTCGCAGGCTTCGAGCGCCCGACCGATGGGCGGATTTTCCTCGATGGCGTGGACATCACTGACATGCCGCCTTACGAGCGGCCGATCAACATGATGTTCCAGTCGTACGCCTTGTTCCCGCACATGACTGTGGCGCAGAACATTGCCTTCGGCCTCAAGCAGGACCGTTTGCCGGCCAGCGAAATCGACGCCCGCGTCGAAGAGATGCTGCGCCTGGTGCACATGACCCAATACGCCAAACGCAAACCCCATCAGTTGTCCGGCGGTCAGCGTCAGCGTGTCGCCCTCGCCCGCTCCCTGGCCAAGCGTCCGAAGCTGTTGCTGCTCGACGAACCGATGGGCGCGCTGGATAAAAAGCTGCGTTCGCAGATGCAACTCGAACTGGTCGAGATCATCGAACGCGTCGGCGTGACCTGCGTGATGGTGACCCACGATCAGGAAGAGGCCATGACCATGGCCCAACGCATCGCGATCATGCACCTGGGCTGGATTGCCCAGATCGGCAGCCCGGTCGACATTTATGAAGCGCCGGTCAGCCGCATGGTCTGCGAATTCATCGGCAACGTGAACGCCTTCGACGGCACCGTGGTGGAAGACCTGGAAGGTCACGCGATCATTCACAGCCCGGACCTGGAACAGAAGATCTACGTCGGTCACGGCGTCAGCACCTCGGTGCAGGACAAGTCGATCACCTACGCCATCCGCCCGGAAAAAATGCTGGTCAGCACCGTCAAGCCGGACACTCGCTACAACTGGTCCCAGGGCAAAGTGCATGACATCGCCTACCTCGGCGGTCACTCGGTGTTTTACGTGGAATTGCCTGGTGGCAAGGTCGTGCAGTCGTTCATGGCCAACGCCGAACGCCGTGGCGCCCGTCCGACCTGGGACGACAAAGTCTATGTGTGGTGGGAAGACGACAGCGGCGTGGTACTGCGCTCATGAAAACACTCAATCAGCAGTTCATGCGGCTGATGCCGAGTGGTCGAAAGCTCGTCATCGGGATTCCATTCCTGTGGCTGTGCCTGTTTTTCCTGTTGCCGTTCTTCCTGGTGATGAAGATCAGCTTCTCGGAAGCGGCCCTGGCCATTCCTCCTTACTCTGAGATTTACACCTACGCCGAGCAGAAATTCCAGCTGCTGTTGAACATCGGCAACTACGCGTTGCTGACCGACGATGAGCTGTACATCTCGGCCTACCTCGGTTCGTTGAAGGTCGCGTTTTTCAGCACACTGATGTGCCTGGTGATCGGTTTCCCGATGGCCTATGCGATCACCAAAGCGAGCAAGGAAGCGCAAAACGTCTTGCTGCTGTTGATCATGATGCCGACCTGGACCGCGATCCTGATCCGCGTTTATGCGTGGATGGGCATTCTCAGCAACAACGGTTTGCTCAACGCGTTCTTGATGTGGACCGGGCTGACCGATCACCCGATCGAGATCCTCAACACCAACACGGCGGTGTACATCGGTGTGGTTTACGCCTACCTGCCGTTCATGGTGTTGCCGCTGTACGCCAACCTGGTCAAGCACGATCAGAGCTTGCTGGAAGCGGGTTCGGACCTGGGTTCGAGCAACTTCAACAACTTCTGGAAAATCACCGTGCCGCTGGCCAAGAACGGAATCATCGCCGGCTGCATGCTGGTGTTCATTCCGGTGGTCGGTGAGTTCGTGATTCCGGAACTGCTGGGCGGCCCGGAAACCCTGATGATCGGCCGTGTGCTGTGGCAAGAGTTCTTCAACAACCGCGACTGGCCGGTGGCATCTGCCCTGGCGGTGGTGATGCTGTTGATCCTGATTGTGCCGATTCTGCTGTTCAACCGCAGTCAGGCCAAAGAGATGGAGGCACGGGGATGAAACGCTTCGGATTTTCAAAGTTCATGCTGATTTTCGGCTTGTCGTTTATCTACCTGCCGATGTTGATTCTGGTGATCTACTCCTTCAACGCTTCCAAACTGGTGACGGTGTGGGGCGGCTGGTCGATCAAGTGGTATGTCGGCCTGGCTGACAACACCCAACTGATGGGCTCGGTGGTGCGCTCGCTGGAAATCGCCTGCTACACCGCGATTGCCGCTGTGGCGCTGGGCACGTTGGCGGCCTTCGTGCTGACCCGCGTGACGCGCTTCAAGGGCCGCACGCTGTTCGGTGGCCTGGTGACGGCGCCGTTGGTGATGCCGGAAGTGATCACCGGCCTGTCGCTGTTGCTGCTGTTCGTGGCGATGGCGCAGTTGATCGGCTGGCCGCAGGAACGCGGGTTGGTGACGATCTGGATTGCCCACACCACCTTCTGCGCCGCCTATGTGGCGGTGGTGGTCTCCGCCCGTCTTCGTGAGCTGGACCTGTCCATCGAAGAAGCGGCCATGGACCTGGGGGCGAAGCCGTTCAAGGTGTTTTTCCTGATCACCATTCCGATGATCGCGCCGTCTCTGGCGGCCGGCGGCATGATGTCGTTTGCCTTGTCGCTGGATGACCTGGTGCTGGCGAGCTTCGTGTCGGGCCCGGGTTCGACGACCCTGCCGATGGAAGTGTTCTCGGCGGTACGTCTGGGCGTGAAGCCTGAGATCAACGCCGTGGCCAGCCTGATTCTGCTCGCCGTCTCGATCGTAACGTTCATGGTCTGGTTCTTCAGCCGTCGCGCCGAAGCCACCCGTAAACGGGCGATCCAGGAAGCAATGGACCAGACCGCCAGCGAATCCTGGCAGCAACCTGAAAAGCAATTGGTAGAAGCGACGGCCTAGGCCGTCGCGTTTCAAACGCTTTGCGTAATGTGAATAAAAAGAATGGAGTTGTACCGATGAAAATGTTTGGCAGGACTCTGCTGACACTGTCCTTATTGGGCGCAATGGCTACGGGCGCCCAGGCCAATGACAAGGTACTGCGCGTCTACAACTGGTCGGATTACATCGCCCCGGACACCGTCAAGAAATTCGAAGACGAGACCGGCATCCGCGTGACCTACGATGTGTTCGACAGTAACGAAACCCTTGAGGCACGCCTGCTCGCGGGCAAATCCGGCTACGACATCGTGGTGCCGTCCAACAGTTTCCTGGCCAAGCAGATCAAGGCCGGTGTCTATCAGACGCTGGACAAGTCGAAGCTGACGAACTGGAAAAACCTCAACCCGGTCCTGTTGAAGAACGCCTCCGCCAGCGACCCGGACAACGGTCACGCCTTCCCGTACATGTGGGGCTCGATCGGCATTGGTTTCAACCCGGAAAAGGTCAAGGAAGTGCTCGGCACGAACGCGCCGACCAACTCCTGGGACTTGCTGTTCAAACCGGAGAACGCGCAAAAGCTCAAAGCCTGCGGGATCAGTTTCCTCGACTCGCCGACCGAGATGCTGCCGGCCGCCCTGCACTACCTGGGCTATCCGGTGAACTCTCAGGACAAAGGCCAGATCGCCGAAGCTGAAGCGCTGTTCATGAAGATTCGGCCGTCGGTGGCGTACTTCCATTCGTCGAAATACATCTCCGACCTGGCCAACGGCAACATCTGCGTCGCGGTCGGTTACTCCGGCGACGTGCTGCAGGCCAAGGCCCGCGCCCAGGAAGCAGGCGACAAGGTGAAGATCGACTACAGCATTCCCAAGGAAGGGGCCGGCAGTTTTTACGACATGGTCGCCATCCCTCGGGATGCGGCGAACGTCGAGAATGCCTACCTGTTCATGAATTTCCTGATGCGCCCGGACATCATCGCCGAGATCACCAACAACATTGGCTACAGCAATGCCAACGCAGCCGCGACCCCGTTGGTGGATGAGGCGATTCGCGATGATCCGGGGTCGTATCCGTCGCAGGAAGTGATGGCGACGCTGTATGCGATTCCGGACATGCCGATTGGTGTTCAACGAGTAATGACCCGAGGCTGGACGCGGGTGAAGCTCGGTAAGTGATTCACCACTGATCCACTGATCCACTGATTGCTGACCATCTGATCGTTCCCACGCTCCGCGTGGGAACGATCAAGCGGTCAGTGGCAACTTTTTCCGTTCACGCAGCGCCTTACCACCGCTGCACTCCTGTCAAGAACGGCCTCACCTGGCTTCCTCTCGGTTCAGGTGAATTTGGGCGCCCTCCTCGGGCGCCTTTTTTTATGGGGGCGCGAGCGGCCATTGCGCCAGTGCCCGATACCGGCCCTTATGGGATTCGAACAGCGTGAAACAATCGGCCCGCAGAAAAAACTCGGGCGGCGTCGCGGATTCAGGCACCGGCACCCGATAGTCACGCATCAACGTCAGGTGCGGTCGAAACTCCTTGGGCGAATCCTCGAAGCCAAACGGCAACATCGCCTGTTCCAGGCCGTAAACCAGTCGCAGCAACTCCGGTGATGCCTGCTCTGGCGCCAGCACCAACACCCCGGCCCTGCGCCAGACATCCAGCCGATCCAGCGCCACCTTCAAGGGCACGCCGGGCACACGAACCTTTGAAGCCGCCGCGCAGATCTCGGCAATGTGCGCCACCTCGACAGCGCCCAAAAACATCAACGTCAGGTGGAAGTTTTCCGCTGGCACCGGGCGACCGTTGCGAAGCTGTAGCGCACTGCGCCACTGGGCGATGGACTTGCGTTGGGCCGGCGCACAATCCAAGGCGAAAAACAGCCGTTTCAGCGGTTCATGGGATTCGTCGCTCATACCTGGCACCTCCTGACAGGCAAGTTATAGTTCAAGCAACCGAATCATTGGAGGGGGCCATGCGACAGATCATCAGCAAAGAGCCATGGTGGGCCGTGCCGCCGAAACCCGGCCAGGATGAAGCCGAGCTGGAATGGGGCTGGCTGGTGCATTACAGCGAAGGCGAGCCGCGTTTCGAATTCGTCAGGGAGCGACCGACGGACAATGAAATCCGCAATCGCAAGAGTTGCAGGATCACCCCGACGCCGGAATGACCCTGCCGTGACCATCAGGCTTTAACGATTATTTCGAAACCACCAAAGATCAACCGCTGACCATCGAACGGCATCGGATTGGTGTCGGGCTGCATGCGCGGATCGTTCATGAGTTTGTCCATGCCGGCATTGCGGGTGGCCTTGTCCGGCCAGACGATCCAGGAAAACACCACGGTTTCGTCCTCCTTGAGTTTCACCGCCATGGGGAACGAGGTCACCTTGCCATCGGGCACGTCATCGCCCCAGCACTCGGTGACGCTGAGCGCACCGCTTTCCTTGAAAATCGCGGCGGCGGTTTCGGCATGTTTCTTGAATTTTTCGCGGTTGGCGGTCGGTACGGCCGCGACAAAACCATCGACGTAAGACATGGTTATTCTCCTGCGGGGGGTTGAGGTTCGATCTGCTGGTTAGTCGATTCCGGCGCACTCCATTCGACAGCCCCAGGGCCCGAGCTGACCGACGGTACATCGGCACTGCCTGCCAGACTGCCCTCAATCTGCCCCGCCATGTACAACGTGCCGGCCATCACGCCGGTCGTCGGGTTCTGCACCATCTTCAACCAGGCCTTATCGAACGTGTTGCCCAGGCTGCTGCGAATCAGCGCCTCGCTGTCCGGCCGGTCGTTGGCCTGAAGCATCGCGCGTATCCCCGCCACCCCCACGGTAATCAATCCTCCCGCCAGTTTACCGGCCGCCGCCGCCACTGCACTGGCAGCGCCGCGCGGGGCCATTTCGGCTTCCATTCGCTGGCTGGCGCGTTTGGCCACGGGTGCCATCGCGGTGTCGGTCGACCCGACACCTTTGCTCCCGCCTGCCTTGTGGATCTTGTCGATGAGCGCTGCGTAGGCCGGCAAGGTGTTCAGCGGTTGTGTATGCACCACCTGGTACAGCGAAGCATTCCGGGCCGGCGGCGGGCCCAGGGCGATGGCGGGGATTTTCTGGATTCGGGCGTTGAGCTGGTCCATCGGCACGCCGTGGCGCTTGGAAGTTTTCTGCAGCTCTTCCTGAAGGATGTCGACGTAGAACGCCGTGGCCTGGGCAAGAATCGCGTCGGGATCGATCTCCACGGCGACCGGTGCCAACACGCGTTCCTGATATTGCTCAAGCAGGTAGTCCGCCAGGCGCTTGGCCGAGGCATCCTGCTCACCCTTTGCGCTGAGGGTGTACCAGCTGACCTTCAATGACAGCCATTCCTGGGTCCAATAGCTGCTGAACCAAGGGATGAAGTTTTCTTCGGTCAGTTCGTAAACCCGGGTTCGCCAGTATTCCATGGCGCCGCGCGAGTAGATTTTGGTCTGTTCGGTGGCGGACTGGGAGGCAGCGACAATTTCGCGATCCACTTGGCGCCAGGTGCTCTCGGACACCACCACAACCGGCTCCACCACCGGGGCACGCGTAGACGTGGCGCATCCCGCCAACACCACCATCACGGCGACGATCAGCGAACGCAGGTTCAAGATCGCGGTTTCCTAAAGTGATCACCGAACGGTATGTCCGGCGCTCAAATGCCTATTTATTTTGAGTATAGGTGCGGGGGTTTGTTCGCTTTGGATTGATTGTTGTCTTCCAGGCCGCCTTCGCGAGCAAGCTCGCTCCCACAGGGATCAGCGTCGTTCGCAAAACTGTGTTTCACCGCAGATCCCTGTGGGAGCGGGCTTGCCCGCGAAGGCGGCCTGGAAGACACCATCATCTTCATCGATATTCACCATCGCGATGATTGCCTTCCGCTAAAAAACCGCTTGGCGCACGATCAACCCATCCAAAGGCGAAACCCCACATCGGAGGGGAAAACCATGTTGATCCATCTGCTGACCTGCCTGGCCCTGACGGCCGTTACGCTGACTGCTTTTTCATACTTTGTCCTGGCCGAGGAGCGCACCTCATGATCCACTCCGTCAATCTCGCCGTGAGTTTCCCGGTGTTCGGCAACAACTACTATTCGCAAACATCCGTCTCTCGCAAAACGCTGTCACTGGTGTTCGACGAGGGCTTCGAGGCGCTGCTGATACCGGCAGCCGCCAACCACTTCAACAACGAAGTGATCGGCCTGAACGATCAGTTCCGGTTTCTGAGCGATGTGCTGGCTGATCACCTGCTGGAGATCGAAATGGCCCGGAACGCGCCTCGGTCTTCGCGTCAGGTCACCTTCTAAGAGGCGACGGGCCGGCGCACGGCCCTAACCTTGCCGCTCTTGCCGCCGCCACAGAAAAACTGCTCCGCGCCATCGGACTCCAGTCCCGACACGCCGACGCCTGGCGGCATCATCACGCTTTCCAGCACCTCGCCGGTTTTCGGATCGATACGCCGCAATTCACTTTCCTCCTCTTCCCATGTGCCGTGCCACAGCGCGCCTTCAACCCAGGTCACGCCGGTGACAAAGCGGTTGGATTCGAGCGTGCGCAGCACTTTGCCGGTAGCGGGGTCGATTTGATGAATCTTGCGATCGCGATATTCGCCGACCCAAAGCGTCCCTTCTGCCCAGGTCAGGCCCGAGTCGCCTCCGCCGCCCGGCGCCGGAATCGTCGCGAGCACGCGGCCGGTCTGCGGGTCGATCTTGTGGATGCGATCCTCGGCGATCTGATACAGGTGTTGGCCGTCGAATGCCGTGCCAGCATGGGCAGCGACATCGATCGAGCGCAGCGCCTGCCCGCTTGCCGGGTCGAATGCGTTGAGTTTTTCTCCAGAGGCAAACCAGACGTTGTGGCCGTCATAAGACACGCCATGCACGTGGTCGACGCCCGGAAACGGGCCGTATTCGCGGATGATTTCAGCTGCTGAGTGTTTCATGTCTGCTTCCTCGTCACAGGGGTGGTGAGGTGGATCCTAATCACCCGGCGCCCAAGGGGTGAGTAACAAAGTCGTCGCGAATCCCGGCATCGGCGGCGTCAACCAGCGCCGGGTTCTCCCACGACCAAACGATTGCACCTTGCCAGACACCGCCAGCGCATCGAGGGCGCGCTGCACGGTGCGCTGGCTGGTGTTCAGCGCCAGGGCGAGCGCCGAGCTGGACCACGACTCGCCGTCGGCAAGAAAGGCCAGCAGCGCCGCTTGCGGTTCTTCGACCGGTCTGGCCAGCACCGCAACGTCGTCGGCAACCTGTGGCTGCAGCGCGAATCCACGCTTGGTCGCGGTGACACCCGCCAGCGGCTTGAGCGCCGCGCGCAGCCGGCCGATTTCCACCCGCAGCCGTGCGCGATGCGACTCGTCCGAGAGCTTCAAGCGAAAGGCCTGGGTGATGAGTGTTTCCCTCGCCACCTCGCCGGGCCAGGCCTCGGCCAATGCCCGTGCGAGGGTGAACAACACCGGGCGCGTGGCGAGGGACACCGACATCCCGGCGCCTCGCACAACGTAACGGCACGCATCGACCACCAGTGACGTTGATCCGAGCAGTGCTTCAACGTCGTCGAGCAACAAGGGTCGTTCCTGATCACGGGCAATCAATCGCGCCACCGGGCTGTTCAACAGATGGACAGCATTTTCGACCTCGGCGGTCAGTGCAGGAATACCAGCCAGGAGCGCGGCGCGTTCGGCCCGTTCAAGCGCAGATCGGGCCTTCGTCGTCTCGAGCCGGCGCATCGCGATCCCTGCCACCACCAGTTCATGGGCGGCGCGCAATGCAGGCGGTAATGGCGCCGGATCAAGCTCGGCGAGCAACGCTTCGACCTCGTCCAGTTGCCCGATCAACAACAAGCGGCGAATCTGCAGATAGCGCGCGTGGGCAGCGTTGACCCAATCGCCATGGGCTTGCAGCGTCACTCGTGCCGCTTCGAGCGCTTTCACCGGCCAGCCCAGATCCCGTGAAGCCAGGGCGATTTCGGCCTCGGCCACCACACACCGCGCGCGGGCCATCGGCTCTTTCGGACCGAAGGCGCGGGCGGCACGCCGGACCAAATCCTTTGCCCGAACAAACTCGCCCAAATGCGCCATGGCAATACCGCGCAGTGCCAGCGCCGGGGCGTCCTCGCGCAACGCAATGCGGTTCAATGCGCCAAGCGGATCACCCGCCGCGAGTGCGTGCGCTGCTGCGGTGATCAGCGAGTCCATTTGAATTGCGCCACAGGTGCCACTCCCACGGTTCGATGCCCGTTGATGAGTCTATCTCACGCCCAACAGCCCGCCGGATTGAGATTCTTATGGGTGCGAGGATCAGCGCGCACGTTTGCCTTCCTGCACCCATTCGCGCGGACTGACACCGGTTTTACGCCGAAAGGCCCGGGCTAGCGCCGAAGGGCTTTCATAGCCGACTTCATCGGCGATCAGCGCGATGGACTTGCCTTCACGCAAGCGTTTCTGCGCCAGACTGATGCGCCAGCTCACCAGATAATCCACCGGCGTCTGCCCCACCACCAGGCGAAAATGTTCGGCAAAACTAGCCCGGGACATGTTCGCCGCCGCTGACAATTCGGCCACGGTCCAGGCCTTGGCGGGTGTGTCGTGCATCAGGCTCATGGGGCGCGCCAGACGTGGATCGGCCAGGCCGGCCATCATCCCTGGGCTTTGCTCGCGGTTGCTCAGAATATGCCGCAGCAGCTGAATCACCAGCAGTTCGAACAACCGGTCCATCATCGCTTCGCGACCGCAGGTGCCGCCAAAGGCTTCGTTGAACAGCCAGTCCAGCGTCCCGGCCAGCATCGGCACGCTGTCGAGGCCCAGCACCAGGTAATCCGGAAGCGCCGCCGCCAGGGCATTGCCCGACCCGCCGTCAAAGGCCAGCGAAGCGCACACCAGTTGCGTACCCGAGGCTTCATGGGCAAACAAGCGATGGCGGTATGGGCGCGGGAAAAAAATCAAGGTCGGCTGCTCGAGCCGAACCTCGCGGTCATCGGCCAGTCTCAGCGTCAGTTCCCCCGCTTGAAGCAGATGCAGGTGGCCGGTGGCCTGTTCGCCGTCAAACGCCGCAGCCCCGCAAAAATGCCCGCTGTGGAAGGTGCCGGCACTGACACCGAAATGCGTAAGCAAAGTGGATAAGCGATCCATGGAACAACTCCCCGCGACTTATTTGGACGATCTGTCGCATATCCTCGACGATTTGCACCCTAAAGGCCAGCCTCGCCTCCTAACATGGACCCCGTACCCAGCGCACACCGCGCTTGAATCTACGGAGTCTCACCATGAGCCGCATCACTGCCCTGAACCTTGAAAACGCCACTGAAGCCACTCGCCCGCTGCTGGAAGGTGTGCAAAAGAAAATCGGCTTTTTGCCCAATGTCTTCAAGACACTGGCCCTCGCACCCGCCGTGCTGTCGGCCTATCTGCAACAGTCCGTGGCGCTGGGCAAGACGTCCCTGAGTGCGACTGAAAAGGAAGCGATGTTTCTCGCCACCTCGCAGGTCAACGGCTGCGACTACTGCCTGGCGGCGCACACGCTGTTCGCCGGCAAGGCCGGGCTGTCCGCGCAGGACATCCTCAGCGCACGACAGGGTCAACTCAATGCCTTTGCCGCGCTGGCCCGACAAATCACCGAAAGCCGTGGCCACTTGAGCAACGAGCAGATTGAAGCGGCGCGCGCCGCCGGTATCGACGACGCCAAGATCATCGAGGTGGTCGCCCACGTCGCATCGCAGACCCTGACCAACTACTTGAACAACCTGGCCCTGACCGACATCGATTTCCCGGCTATCGACGCCTGATTGCCACTTATAACTTGAGGAGTGCACACCATGACCACTGTGACGCTTTACACCACTGACACCTGCCCCTATTGCCGCAATGCCAAGGCGCTGCTGGCGAACAAAGGCATCGCCACCGAGGAAATCAACGTTCAATCGGACCCAAGCAAATTCAAGGAAATGCTCGACCGCAGCGGTCGACGCAGCGTGCCGCAGATTTTCATCGGCGACACCCATGTCGGTGGTTTCGACGACCTGGCCAAACTGGACCGGCAAGGAGGCCTGCTGTCGATGCTGGCCTGAACCCCAAATGAAAATGCCCTTTCGACTTGGCACGCCGTTCATCCCCCATGAACGTCGTGCCAAGTCGTTTTGCCACTACTTCAATAAAATTCTGCAAGGTTGTACGATGACCGACGAGTCGCCCATCCAATAACAACAAGGAAACACCCATGACAAAAGTCAAAGTGCTGATCGGTTTTCTCTGCCTCTTCAGCGGCTACGTGGCCGCAGCGCCTGCAACGGGAGAGAAGGACGTTGCCGACGCCGTGGACCATCTGACCCAAGCCATGCTGCACAAGAACATCCCCCAACTGAAAGCGCTGACCGCCGAAAACCTGACCTACGGCCATTCCAGCGGCAAGGTCCAGGACAAGCAGGCCTTCATCGACGACATCGAAACCGGCAAAAGTGCCTTCAAAACCCTCGAAATGCAAAACCAGACCATCACCGTCTCGGGTGACGTCGCGTTGGTACGCCACCACTTCTCGGCCCAAGCGATCAAGGGCACCGAGCTGGTCCCGACCGAAATCGAAAACTTTCAGATCTGGCAGAAGAAGAACGGCCATTGGTTGCTGGTAGGCCGCCAAGCCTTCCGCATCTGAACAAAAAAATCCCGGTTCACTTAAGAAGGCGTTTCATCGTTCCGACGCTCCGCGTGGGAATGCCGCCAGGGACGCTCTGCGTTCCGCTGTCGACACCAG